>JAEUIL010000249.1 GCA_016794255.1 Planctomycetaceae bacterium
AACTTCCGCGTCGTCGGCAATCAGGCCTACTTCCGAGCTTTTGAGCCCTCGACCGGCTGGGAACTTTGGCGCAGCGATGGAACCTCCTCGGGTACGAAGATCGTCTTCGACTCCTACGCGGGAACTGGCGACAGTTATCCGCAACCGCTGAGCATCATCAACAACCGCTTAGTCATGACCGGCACCGATCCGGTCTATGGCACCGAGTTGATGGTCCTTGACGACCAACCGGTCACCACGTCAGGAATCCCGAGCTTCGATGTCCCGGTCGATTCGCCCAACTCGATTATCGATCTTACGCAGTATTTTCATGACGATGTCACGCCTTCAAATGGCCTAACCTACACGCTTGTCAATAACTCCAATCCCGGGCTGTTTAGTAGCGCCACGCTTGACGGACTTTTAGGAGTGCTAAACCTCGACTATGCGGCTGCTACGACCGGTGAGGCGACCATCACCATCCGTGCCACCGACGTCGCGAATTACAGCGTGACGACGAGCTTTACCGTTCGCGTGGGTGCGGCGATTAACGATCCGCCCATGAACATTCTGCCCCTCGGTGTGTCGACGCCTGAAGATACGGCGACAGTGGTCAGCGGAATTTCAATTTCGGATACCGACGTCGGATCGGCCGTGATGCGCGTTGTGTTGTCGACCGCACACGGCACGCTCGTTCTGAATGGCCTTACCGCCGGCAGCATCAACGGGAATGGTTCCCCGACCCTCACCATTCAATCCACCCTCGAGGCGATCAACGTGGCTCTGGTGAGTGGCTTGAGCTATCGGCCGGCGTTAGATTTCGTGGGAGCTGACACGCTCACGATTCAATCCAACGATCTCGGCCATACTGGCGCAGGCGGCGCGCAGACCGATATCGATTCGGTGCTGATTAGCGTGTCAAACGTGAATGACGGGCCCGGGATCGAGTTGCCTGTTGGCGTCTCGGTGGCAGAAGACACCGCGGCCTTCCTCACAGGCATCTCGATTCAGGACGTTGATAACGGCGGTTTGATCAACGTTACCTTCACCGTGGCCAACGGCACACTCACCCTAAATTCGACCGTGATCGGCGGACTGTTGCCAAGTCAGATTACGGGCAGCGGCAGCTCGTCGATCACCGTAGTCGCATCGCTGACTAACCTCAACACCACCCTGAGCGATTCGAGTGGTTTGAGGTTCCAACCCGCCACCAATTTCAACGGTGTAACTTCGCTTGCGATCACTGCCAACGACTTGAATCTCGTGGGCGGCGCGCTTATCGGCACCGACTCACTGACGATTAATGTTTCGGCCGTGAACGATCCACCATCTCGCATCGCGGGGATCGTCGAATCGCTGACGCATTACGCCGATGGTACAGCCCAGTCGCTCGGCTTTTCCGCTCTACAGTATGCCGGCGGCGCCACGATTGACGAGGCAGGGCAAGCGCTAACTTATACCTTAACGTCGGTTCCCGCGCACTCGTTGGGATCGCTTGTCCGAGCAGGCGACATGACGCCGCTGACGGTGGGAACGGTGTTGACGCTCAATGAGATTCGCGGTCTAAGCTTCATCGCCCCGCAAGGAACTTCGGGAACGGGCACGATCGCTTTCACCGTACTGGACAACGGTGCCACATCAGGGGTACCTGACCCGCGCTCGTTGACCGAGTCATTGACCCTATCGGTCACTCCGCGTACTTCGATCACGCTCACTCGCGATATCAATCTGCTGCCCGCCAACAGCGACCCCACGACAGCTGTGAATCTCAACGGCGTGGGGATCTACACTACGTTCGATTACGAACACGGCACCGAACTCTGGCGTAGTGACGGCACTTCCGCTGGCACCTATTTATTGCTCGACATACGCGCCGGAGGTCGATCGTCGGCAATCGCCAATCTCACCGTCGTTGGCAGTTTGGTATTCTTTGCAGCCAACGACGGCGTCATTGGCAGTGAACTCTGGAAGACTGACGGTACGCTGGGCGGAACTCAACTTGTTAGCGATATCAATCCGGGAGCTTCATCAGGTTCCCCTAGTAATTTGTTAGACGTCAACGGCACGTTGTTCTTCGGTGCGAATAATCCTGCGGCAGGCACCGAATTGTGGAAGTCCGATGGCACGAGTGCCGGAACGGTCTTGGTCAAAGACATTCGTCCTGGAACCGGCTTCTACCCGCCCGGATCGTTAACCAACGCGAATGGTCGACTCTATTTTTTAAGCGGTGATGGTACGACAGGGGCTGAACTGTATTTGAGCGATGGAACTTCGATTGGAACGCAATTGGTGCGTGACATAGCCCCTGGGATCAGCTCTTCAAATGTCAGTAACCTGCGTGTCGTGGGATCGAATATCTTCTTCACGGCATCCGACGGCACGAACGGCAACGAACTTTGGATATCGGACGGAACCAGCAGCGGCACGCGGATGGTGGCCGACATTACGCCTGGCTCCGGGAGCTCGACGTTGGGCGGGCTGGTGGTCGTCAACAATCTCCTGTTCTATTCGGCCACGACGACATCCACCGGTACAGAACTGTGGCGGAGTGACGGTACATCTAGCGGCACCGTGATGGTCACTGATATCGCAATAGGTACGGTATCCAGCAGTCCGGCTAATTTGTTCAATTGGAATGGCAACTTGCTGTTCTCGGCGTTCAGTTCAAGTGCCAATACTGAGCTTTGGCGGAGCGACGGTACTAGTTCCGGAACCGTGCTCGTCAGGGATATTAATCCTGGCACAGGCAGTTCAGCCCCGGCCAACTTGATCGTGTTCGGTGATGCGGTGTACTTCTCTGCATTTTCTCCTAGCGGCGGCACTGAGATGTGGCGCACTGACGGCACGAGCAGCGGCACGGTGCAGGTGTTCGATGTATTTCCGGGACCATCCCCTTCATCCCCAAGCGCATTTGTAGCCGCCGGAAACACCCTGTTTTTCCTCGCCAACGACGGCTCGCATGGCAGCGAGTTGTGGCGGACCGATGGCACCAGCAGCGGCACCTTCTTGACCCGCGATATTTTGCTGGGGACAGCCAGCTCTACGATATTAAATCTCACCGCAAGTGGTGACCGCGTCGTGTTTCGTGCCAAGGATGCGACCATCGGGCGCGAGCTTTGGACATCGGATGGCACGACGGTCGGTACCCAACCGATATTGGATGTCGCACTCGGCACAACCGATGCACTGCCCGCCAATCTCGTGAACATCAATGGCATCGTCTACTTCGCGGCCGACGACGGCGCTCGCGGTCGTGAGTTGTGGCGCTCTGATGGCACGATGACCGGCACTCGCATCGTTGCCGACATCAACCCGGGCAGCGTGAGCTCTTTGCCGACTTATCTCGTGAATGTGAATGGTACGCTCTATTTCCGCGCCACCAGCGCTGCCACTGGATATGAGGTTTGGAAATCCGATGGGACCAGCAGCGGAACCGTGCTCGTGGCTGACATTAATCCCGGCGTGACCTCCAGTGCCCCACAGAATCTCATTAATGTGAACGGAACTGTGTTCTTTACTGCGGCTGGGCCCGGCACCGGCGGCGAGATTTGGAAAAGCGACGGCACAAGTTCCGGCACGATGCTTGTGACCGATCTGGCGGTCGGCACGGCGAGTGCCTTTGCTGTGAACTTTGCCGCTCTGGGCAATCAACTACTATTCACGTGGAGTGATCCCGTCGCAGGCCGGGAACTCTGGCGTACAGACGGCACATCATCGGGCACCGGCCTCCTGAGAGATATTTCCCCAGGAACCGCCGTGGGCTTTGCGCCGACCCCACCAATTGTCATGAACGGGATCGCGTATTTTAGAGCAATTAATCCGACTTCCGGGTACGAGCTGTGGCGAACCGACGGCACCTCAAGTGGCACGGTGCTAGTAGCTGACATTGCGGCCGGCACCACCTCAGGCTCCCCCGCGAACCTAACCGTTGTCGGCAACTACCTGTACTTCAGCGCGTTTAACGCGGCGATCGGAACAGAGTTGTGGCGATCAGACGGCACTAGTTCGGGAACAACTCTGGTAGCGGAAATCAACCCGGGAACCTTCTCAAGTTCGCCGGATCTCTTCCGCAACGTGAACGGCACGCTTATGTTCCGCGCGACGAATGCAACGTCCGGCACCGAGCTCTGGCGCAGTGACGGCACCTCGTCGGGAACGGTGCTCGTCCGCGATATCTCGGCCGGGACGACGAGCCCCACGCTGACCACGTTGACCGCTGCCGAGAATGCCTTGTTCTTCCGCGCCTTCGATCCTATCAACGGCTTTGAGCTCTGGCGCAGCGACGGCACCTGTGCCGGCACGCGTGTGGTGCAAGATCTGTTTCCAGGATTGGGGGACTCCTATCCGAGCAATTTGCTCGCTGTGGGCGATCGCCTGTTCTTCCAAGCCTATGACGGCAAAGTAGGGAATGAGCTGTTCGTCCTCAGCGACAACGCCCCCATTACAACCGGCATTGCTAATCGAATCGTGGGTCTTGATTCTGCCAGCCTCTCAGTCGATCTATTTAGCGCGTTTCAAGACGACATTAACTACGACTCACAATTGGCCTTAACGGTGGTCGGAAATTCAAACCCGGGCCTGTTCGGCAGCGTTGCCATTGACGGGACAACCGGCCAATTGATGCTCACGTTTGCAGGTGCCGCCACCGGTTCGTCGCTGCTTACCGTTTCCGCCGTTGATAGCGTGGGGCAGTCGGTCTTGACGACCTTCTCCGTGTTGCGTGACGGCACCGTCAACACAGCGCCTACGCTCGATGTGATCAGCGATCAGGAAGTCGATGAGGACGCCACTATCCAAACCGTCACGCTGACCGGCATTTCTGCTGGCCTAGGTGATCCAACGCAAAATCTGACCATCACTGCCACATCAAGCAATCCGCTGCTAGTTCCGCATCCGATAGTTTCATACACCAGCCCAAATTCCACGGGGTCGTTGCAATTTGCACCCGTTCCCAATGCCTCGGGCACGGTCACGATCACGGTTACCGTGCATGACGACGGCGGCACCGGTAACGGCGGCGTGGATACGTTCGTTCGCACCTTTACGGTAACGGTTAACAGCGTGAACGACGCGCCGATAAATCGAGTTCCTGCGGTTCTTACGACTGCCGAGGACTCGCCATTATCTGTGGGAAGTTCGCTCGCCGTTAGCGATGTTGACGCCGGAACCGCCCCGCTGCAGGTGATCCTGTCGGCAAACGGTGGCTCAATCGTGTTGGGCTCGCAAACTGCCGCATCGCTTACGCTCATCGACTCGGTCGCGAGCCTCAACACAACGCTGCAAGGGTTGTACTTCGTGCCAACTTCCAACTTCAACGGCACGGCCTTCATCACGATGGTCACCGATGATCGTGGCAATTCCGGTG
>JAEUIL010000947.1 GCA_016794255.1 Planctomycetaceae bacterium
CTGCAACAACGCGGGTCTCTGGATGGATCGCCAAATCCTCGACCACTATGGCTACAAAGACAAGCCGATCACGCAGTGCTATGAGGTTGGCTACCCGTCGACGAACCCAGGCAATCTGACGTTCGGTGAACAGGCCGACTACTTCGTGCGACACATGGTCCACTCGCTCGTGTGGCAGATCCCGCTCATTCGCATGGGCTCGATCACTGACATGGGCAACTCGTATTATCACAGCAACTGGGGCTCGTCGGGCATGTGTTTCGCCAAGCCCGAGGTGAACCCCAAGCCGTCGTATGTCGCCATCGCCACGCTCACCAGTCAGCTCGATGGCGCGAAGTACGTGCGCAGCATCCCGACGGGCTCGACGAGTGTGTACGCCATCGAGTTCAAACGGCCCGACGCGAGTTACGTGACCGTGATGTGGACGCTGCGGGGCTCGCGGCAGGTCACGTTGTCGGCCAAAGCCGCCGAGTTGTCGGTGGTCGATCAGATGAGCAACCCCATCACCGTCGAGTCGAGCGTCAACGGCTCGCAATTCGCGGTCAACTCGTCCCCCTGTTTCATCACGACGAAGCAACCGCTGGCGTCGATCACGCTCGGCGATGCGACCTACGCCGCGCGACCCGGCACGACCAAGAAGGACAAAACGTTCGTCGTTTCGCCGCTCTCGTCGCTGGACGATTGGCAAGTCGAGACGGGCCGGAGTTCCGAACTTGAGTTCTACAACTTCGAGAACCCACGCCGCAAAGGGAACTTCTTGTTTGAGCCGGTCGCCGAGTTGGCGGGCGAAAAGAAGCTGCTGCGGATCACGCCGCAAATGCCGGTCGAGGGTTCAGTTTATCTGCCGATGTATTCGGTGCTCGCGCATCGCCAAGGGGTCGAGTTGCCCGGCGAACCGACCGAGATCGGCCTAATGGTGCATGGCAACAGCGGCTGGGGGCGCGTGATTTTTGAGTTGGCCGACGCGAGTGGCCAGCGCTGGATTTCGATCGGCGCGGCGGCCAAAGGGGAACCAACGCGTTGGATGGCCGACTGGATGCCGGCCGAGGAATTGGCGCGGATGAAGGAGATGTCGGTCAGCGATTGGAACACAAACGACGCCAAGGGGCGTAGTCGGATCAACTTCGATTGCTGGCGGTACGTCCGTTTCCCGCTGCCGGGCCATTACCCGGGCGAGAAATATCACTGGCCCGACACGAGCCAATGGAAGTTTACCGGCGACGGCGTGGTGAAGTATCCGCTGACGTTCAAGAAGCTCGTGATCGAGTTGCCCGAGAAGGTGCTGTATCTCGATCAGTACCGCGATCCCGTCCGCCGCGACGTGGCGGTGAAGGATCTGATGGTGACTTATGATCCGGTCGTTGGGCACGCGTCTCTCTACGCGCCATTTGATAAGCCTTTGTCAGGTAGCGGCTTCTAACCACAAGGTGATCGCTGATGAAAACTTGCTTCCGGTCAGCGATTCTCTTCTGTGTTCAGAAACTGTCACGATCGTTATCCTCGATTGACGCACTGTGTCAATCCTGGAACCGTTTCGGCGTTGCCTCCTCGGGAGGTAACCTATGCGTCGATCAAGTACTGAATTCAAACCATGTAACGGCCATACCTTGATCGTCGGCGTCCCGTGCCGAATCTCAGGCTGTGCCAACCCAAAGGAAGCCAGCCTCGATGACCAGTAAGATAACGCTCGGGCTGAGATTGCCGAACGTTATCAGGGCAATTTCGACTTTCGGGTGACGCGCACGATCTCCATCGCGAAGCGACCCTCGATCGCCGCATTGCCGTCTCGCAGATGGTTTACGACGCTTACGTGAACCACGACGCGAGCAAATTCGACATCGACTACGACCGGCTTCAAGCGGCAATTGAGCTCGACAAACGTCAGTGTGCTCTCGCGTTATTCGCCGCTGATGGTCACCGTGCGTCAAGCAGGGAGCGAAGCGGATCAAGTTGAAGCCGCGTTCTTGGCCGTCTTTTCCCGCAAGCCGACCGCTAACGAGCGTGCGATTTGGTCTGCCACCGGTAAAGATGTCTCCGCGCTCATTTATGCCCTGCTCAATACCACGCAGTTCTGTTTATTCAGTGACTGATGAGTCTACGGAAGTTGCCTACCTGCCGACTTTTGATATTCTCAGTCAACCTCGCACCGTAAACATCCGCTCACCCGTGAACACAGGGATAACCGTTTCGATGGTCTGTGCTGCTCGCTGTCTCGTCGTGTTCGCGATGTTGCTGAATGCTATCGGCGCGACGGCGGCCGAACGACAACCGCATGTCGTCTTTGTCATTGGCACGCAACACTATTCGCCGCATCGCACGCTGCCTGCCTTTGCCGCTCAATTGGAAAAGCTAGGATGGCGCACCACGTTGGTCGCGACGGCTCACGATCCCGAGCAAGATGCGCGCGGCCTGCCGGGGCTCGAAGCACTCGACTCAGCCGATGTCGTCGTGTTCTATGCACGCTTTCTGACGTTGCCCGACGATCAACTCGCGACCCTCGAACGCTATATCCAAGCAGGCAAAGCAATCGTCGGCTTGCGGACCAGCACCCATGCCTTTGCGTACTCGGCCGGTACACCCCAAGCAAAATGGAACGACATTTTCGGCCGTGAGGTGCTGGGGTCGCGCTATATCACGCGCCTTGACGGAACGACGGTCGTTACCGCTGATCACCCGACTCCAGGTGATCCGCTGCTGACGGGCATCGACCTGGCAACTTCCTGGATCGATCCGGGAACGCTGTATCTGGCTGATCTGCCCCGCGATGCCCAGGTCGTGCTCCGCGGCACGGGCAACTCGAAACGAACCGGGCGTGTGACGAATGCGTTCGGCAGCTTCGAGTTGCAAAGCGAAATGACAACGCCCGTCGCGTGGACGTGGACTAATCGTTGGCGTGGTCGAGTCTTTACGACCACCTTGGGGCACGAACAATCGTTTGCCGATGCGAAGTTCGTCCGCTTGTTGGTGAACGGCATCGCTTGGGCTGCTAATAAACCGATGCCCGCGACCGACGCGGCGATCGCCCCGATCCAACTCGCCGCAGCACCAGCTGCCGCACCTAAGGGGAGTGCGCCGTCACAGACTCCGGCTGCGACCGACCCCACACAGAAATTCGCGCGTTACGGCATTTACGCTGCGACCGCTCCGCGAGCATCGCAAGGTGATCCGACCGTGACCACGCTGCCGCTGGAATTGCAACCCGGCGACCGAATCGCGCTCGTAGGCAACACCTTGTTTGAACGGTTGCAAGAGAACGGTCATTTTGAAACGCTTGTGCAGCAGACGTTTCCGACACACAAGTTGTCGTTTCGCAATTTGGCGTGGTCGGCCGATGAGGTGGCGCTGCGACCGCGGCCCGAGAATTTTGCCGATCTCGAGCAGCATCTCACGCACGAGCGAGCCGACGTGGTGTTGGCCGCGTTCGGCTTCAACGAGTCGTTCGCCGGCGAGCGTGGATTGCCAGCGTTTCGCGAACAGCTTACCAAGTTCGTGCGGCAGTTAAGGTCGAGCAAGTTCAATGGCAAAGCGGGCCCGCGAGTCGTGCTCGTCGGACCGCCGGCCAATGAAAACATCACGTCGATCAATGCGGCCGATCACAACAACGATCGACTGCTGATGTACAGTGCCGCCATGCGCGAGGTTGCCGCCGCGGAACAAATCGGATTCGTCGACATGTTCAACATGACGCACGAAGCTCTTCGCAGTCCCGGCACCGATCTAACGACCAACGGTGTTCACTTCACGCGCGTCGGCTATAGCTTGTTTTCTCAGGCGTTGCACGAGGCACTGTTCGGAGTCGAGCCGCCACGGTTGAACGAAACTCTGCGTGAGGCGATTGTTGACAAAGATCGTCAATTCCTGCGTCGCTATCGCCCTTTGAACACGTTTTACTATACGGGTGATCGGAACAAAACGTACGGTTATCTCGACTTTCTCCCCGCGATGCGGAATTTTGATCTGATGGTCGAGAATCGCGATCGGCGGATTTGGGACATTGCTGCCGGTCGACCTGTGCCGGCCTCGATCGAC
>JAEUIL010000309.1 GCA_016794255.1 Planctomycetaceae bacterium
ATCCGAAACAGAACGACAAATTCGTGCCGCTCGAGCCGAACTCGTTCGCCGAGGCCCAACTGAGCGAGGGCTTGGTCGAGGGGCTCGTCGCCAAGTATCTGTTGTCGTGCGGCACTGCTACCGGTCGGCAGTGTGCCGATCAGGTTGCGCTCCCCTTCAAATTGATCGACGAGACGCTCGCGCAGATGAAGACCGACCAACTGGTCGTCTACCGCGGCTCGTCGATCATGAACGACTACACATACCAACTGACCGACATGGGGCGCGAACGTGCCCGGCGACTGAGCGAACATTGTTCGTATTTCGGTGCGGCTCCGGTCTCACTGCGCGACTATGTGGAAAGCGTCACGCGGCAATCGCTCACGCAGGTCCATCCGACCTACAATGACGTCAAGAAGGCGTTTGATGATCTGCTAATCGACGATGCTGTGATGCGTCGCCTGGGGCCTGCCATCAACTCGGGCCGCGGTTTGTTCCTGTTCGGAGCGCCCGGCAACGGCAAGAGCAGTATCGCCGAGCGCATCACACGCGCGTTTGGCTCGACGATTTGGATCCCCAAGGCGATCGGCGTCGACGGCGAAGTGATCCGCATGTTCGATCCGAGCAACCATGAAGTCGCGCCGGTTGAAAAGGGCGAGGGGCTCATCGACAAGCAACACCTCGACCGCCGCTGGATTCGCATTCGCCGTCCGACCATCATTGTCGGTGGCGAGTTGACGATGAGTGCGCTCGAAGTGACGCTCAACACCTCGACCGGCATCAGCGAAGCGGCGCTGCAGCTCAAGAGCAATTGTGGAACGCTCGTGATCGACGACTTTGGCCGACAGCGGATGCCGGTCGACGAACTGCTCAACCGCTGGATCGTGCCACTCGAGAAGCGGTACGACTATCTCAACTTGCCCAACGGTAAGAAGATCCAAGTGCCGTTCGATCAGTTGATCGTGTTCTCGACGAACCTTGAGCCCAAGGACTTGGTCGACGACGCATTCTTGCGGCGGATTCCGTACAAGGTCGAGGTCAAAGATCCCACCGAGCAACAATTCCGCGAACTGTTCGAGGTGATGGCCAAGAAGCTCGGTGTGGAATACAACCAAGCGGCGCTCGAGTATCTGATCGAGAAGCATTATCGGGCCAAGAATCGGCCGTTCCGCTGCTGTCAGCCGCGCGATTTGCTCATGCAGATTCGCAACTACTGCGTCTTCCTGACGATGCCGCCGGTGATGTCACCAGAGTACTTCGACATCGCTGCCGAGACGTACTTCGCGATCATGTAATCGCCAGACAATTGCGCGAATCACGGGCGTACGGTGCATTGCAAGCTCGCGCAAAGCACATGCATTGAGTGTGCTTTACACGCCCCGATCATCACACGGGGCAGCTGGCATTTTGAGTTTACAACGTCGCGTCCATGAACTTCGATAGCGATCGTAGCGACGGTAGCGAGGCCTGAAATTTTTACAAGCATTTTCCTCGCATCGTTCGCAGGGCGCACTATCTTGGAAGTGTGGCTCGTACGTGCAGGGACCTTGCCTGGCGACATGTCGAGCCAGAATCAACTTCGCTCGCAGCCGTGTTCACGGCAATCTCCTCTGTCGAGTGATCGTTGATTTCGCAGGTCGCGAATCGTTGTCGCCCCTCCACAACGTTGCGCCGTTTGAATCATCACGATTCGGGCGGCCCCTATCTCCTTTGAATCATTACGAGCTTCGCAAGCGAGGGTGTTTCCGATGATGAAGTGCCAAGACTTAGCCGCCTCGATCGAGCGACTTCAGCCCGACGCGTCACCGCGCGATGTGGCGCGATTGTGTCTGCTGCTGGCCAATCAGGTCGACGATATCAGTCAACTCAACGATGACCATCGCCTGACCGAGGCGTGGCAAAAGACCGGCTGGCGCTTGCAGGTGGCGAGCGATCAACACGCCGCGATGACCGAAGAACTCGAACGACTCGCGTCGTCGACGCCCAATTCGCTGACGCCCAACCAGATTTGGGTGCTGGTGCGAGCGATCAAGGTGCAAAGTCAGATTTTGCAGATGTATCTGGGGCAATACGGCGAGTTGCAGCCGTAAGCAGATGTGCTTGGTGCGTGGTGCTTGGTGCTTAGTTAGAGTCGCTTTCTGAATAACCAAGCACTAAGCACTAAGAACCAAGAACTTCTTCGTCTTTCACGGCTCAACCGCCATCACGGGCACCGCCTTCGCCGGACTTACGAAGCCGCGCAGCAAATCGATCTGCGTGGCAAAATTCAGTTGCAGTCGGCTGCCTAGCGCCGAGTAACGCCCGACCAAATCTTGCTGATGCCGCGGCTCGCTGAGATAGCCGGTCAGCGGCTCCTGCGGCTCGATTCGCCAATGGGAATTGAGATACCCACGCAGCGTTGATCCCGTGGGTCCCAGCCAGCAATCGCGCGCCAAAGTCACCTCGACCGGTTCGAGTTTCGGACCCTCAAGCTGCGCACGACCAATCGCGGGCAACGCGCCGATCAACGGAATCAACTGGCCCGACTCGCTCTCGCACGACTGGCACAGGTACACCAGTCCGCCACCATCGGCATACAGCCGCTTGCCATGGCATAGATGCTTGCGGATCGACGACAGCATGCAATGATTCTGTGCCAGCGCGGCCGCATGGTGAACGGTGTTGCCGCAGCCGATGTAGACCACGTCCGCTTCGACGGGCAAATGCTCGTCACGCAGCGGCGAGAAATCGATCACCGTAGCGCCGAGCGCCTCGAGTTGATCGAGCATGTCGGGAAAATAACAGTAGAAAGCCTCGTCGTAGGCCACGGCGACGGTGATGGGACGCGCTCGTTTACCATCGGCAAGTGCCAAGTCGTCGAGTGCGCCGTGGACCGTCGGACAACCATCCGCAAAGTCGTGCGTTCGTGTCAGTCGGTCGATCGCGGCCGCATCAGCAAAGCGACCGAACTGAGCCGCCAGTTGTTCGCAAATCTCATCGCTTAAACGCTGACCGCCGGACAGGGCCGCGATCGCCTCGCGCAGCCGTGGCAAGCGTTCGAGCCCCCCCACGCTTGGCAGCCCCCAACTATCCTGCAAACGACGCGAAACTCGGGTGTAATCCGCAGCGTCGGACACTTTGTCCAAGAGAAGTCCTTCGACGGCTGGTCGGGCTGGCAGCCCCTGTTGCTCGATCAGTTCGCAATCGACCACCGCCAGTCGGGGCACTTCGAGCCATTGGCAAAGCGTGTCGAGACTTCCACCCGGCGCTTGCGCGTTGCCTCGGGCGCTGTCGAATCGGCCGTCAATCACAGCCAACTCGTTATCGCCAAAGCCGCGCACGAACGACGCCCGGCAAAGCTCGGGGGACATGATCCAGGTGTCGAGATGCCGTGACGACTGGCCGGTCGCAACGGCGGCACCGTGAACCACCGAATGGCAACATCGCGACGCGAAGTGCTGGACCTGGGTGCCCGAACTGGTCAACCAGCCCATCACGGCCCAGGACATCGGTTGCGGGCAAGCATGACGATGGATACTGCCAATCGCGAGGCGCGGAAACCGAATCATGAGGGGCGGTCCACGTTTTGGCGAGCAGGCGGAATACCTGAATGGGAACGCGAATGAAGCGCGTGGCGACCGATCGATGAACGTGAACGCCGCGCCAAGTCCACCGAGAGCCTTGGTCGAAACGGCGGAAACGGCGTCGGTTGCAGGCAGCCGGCTGGCTTACCCACGCAAATCACTGTTGGATATTCTTACCCGAATTAGCCGACTGTCAAGCGAACCCGACCACTCCCCACCATCAACGCCGCCGCCTGGACGAGCTGACAACTACCGGCAAAGTCAAACCAATTTCACGCTATTGGCACCGTTTCACTTTGGGCGACGCCTGCCACTCATCGAGCGGATCAAGCGGATAAATCGGGCGCGGAATATGTCGCCAGTCAAAGGCGTGCAGGTTCGATTGGGTTGTGCCAGGCGAATCGACCCGAATCAACCCGCTGCGCCAACGGGCAAAGAATTGAAAGTTGCTCGCCGTTTTGACCACGACCAACTTGGCGCGATCGATGTCGATCCCCAGGTGCGAATACAACACGGCATGGTTCACGGCAAAGCTGCGATGATCGAGTAGCGCGATCTGGATCGCGCCCACCTGGAGCAGTGCCGTCCGTTTCAAGTCGCAGATGCCGTACTGCTGCAAGTCGACGACGAACCCCTGCGAGATCGCCGCGACTCGGCCCGTGACTTGGACCGGCTGACAAAAGGCACGATCGACCTTGCCGCCGAGTTCTACCGTAAGCATCGCTCCCACGCCGGCCGCCATAGCCGCTGCGAGCGCCGCGGGATCGATCATCGGCACCAACGTCAGACACTCGACCTGCTGCGCGAGCAATTCGCGCAAGATGCAGGTGTTGTCGCCCGGCGCGCCGCCGTACACCGAGTCGCCCGTGTCGGACAGAATGATCAAGCCACGCTCGGCGGCGACGGCTTGACGCACGGCCTCGGCCGGGGCGACACGCTCCGACGCCCAGAACTCGGCCCGCCGGTGCCACGCAACTTCGGCCATCTCCGCAGCGATCGAGCGTGCCAACTCCGCGTCGTTGTTCGTATGGACAACCACGGCCCAGCCACCCTCGGCCACATCGAGCCACGGCTGCATCGGATACGGCGACACGTCGAGCACGCCCGGTTGACGCTCGAACTCGCGAGCCAAGTCGAACCACGCCTGCATCGGTCCGACGCTTGTGAGGAACTGATCCTGCGGCGTGATCAGCGGAATCTTTTGCCACGCCACGGTCGGCCGCACTTCACCGCGCAAGATGCGAAACAACAGCCGTGCGGCTTTGCGACCCGTGGCGGGCGGATCGTGCGGCTGAGTCTCGTGTCCGACGAGTAACGTGGCGTGCGTGACCATCCGCCGCGTGATATTTGCATGGTGATCGAACGCCACGACGATCGGAATCTGGTCGCCGACCACGGCTCGCGCTGCCGCCAGGACATGCCCTTCGAGGTCGTCGTCATTCTCAGCAGCCGCGGCTCCGTGCAAGGACAGGAACACGGCATCGAGCGGCAATGCCTTGGCAAGTCCGGCGACGAGTTGCTTCGTCAGATAATCGAGCGTCGCGGCCGTGATGGTACCGCCGGCGCTGCCCCAAGCCCGTATGACTGGAACCAGCGTCGCACTGGGCGCTTCGGCAGCGGCGACATCGAGAAAGCCACCGATCGGCCCCACGCCGCGCATCTCCTCCAGCACTTCGTCGCCGTGGTACAAGCCATACGCTTCAAAGTCGCTCAGGTCCGCCTGCATCGGGCTGAACGAGCCGGTTTCTTGACCGATCTCGGCGACCGCAATCCGCATAGCATCGTCCTCTAGAACTTGAGTTCCACGAAACTCGTGATCGCCACGTGCGATACATCGCTTGGCACGGGCGCGTTGCCGGGACGAACGACGAGCCGCGTTTGCATGCCGGCCTCTCGCGCCCCATCGAGCTCAGCCGGGATGTCACTGCAAAACACAATGCTTACCAATGGCAAATTCATCGCCTGGGCGATCCTGCGGTAGCTGGCCGCCTCGCGTTTCGGGCCGGTCGTGGTGTCGTAATGCCCGCGCAAAAACGGCAGCAGATCGCCGAACTCGGTATGGGCGAAAAACACCTTTTGCGCCGCGATGCTGCCCGACGAATAGATCCGCACGTCGAGCCCTGACCGTTGCCACGCGACGAGCGCCGGCGGCACGTCGTCATACACGTGCGACACGAGTAGCCCAGCATCGTAACCTTGTTGCCAGATTAAACCTTGCAGCGCCTTGAGCCCCGTGGCTTTGACATCGCTCGCCATCAGCCGCCGCACTTCATCGATCACGCACTGCCGTCGCGCGGCTTGGTCGGCATCCGCGCCGCACCACGCGATCAGCGAATCGTGGCCGGCGTCGTGCGCGATTTGCTCGCAGGCGGCCACCACGGCGGGCTCGTGCCAGTGCTGCTCAAGATACGGCACGAGACCGTCGAGCGCAAAGGGGAACAGCACGTCGTACACATAGCGAACCGACGACGTGGTCCCCTCGATATCGAGCAGCACCCCGCGTACCGAGAGCGGCGTGGCACTCATTAAATCTGGACCGCTCGTTGGGTCATCGTGCGGTCACCCGCCACGTGCGTTGGCCCCCAGCAGACCGGTGTGTAGCCGGCGTTCTGCGGATCCTCGACGTAATTCGGCGTCCAGCCCGACGGGTCCTGGAACAAACGAATGCAGCGAATCGACTTGTCGGTACACAGATTGAACCAGTGACGCGTACCACAGGGCACGTTGATCAGATCGCCCGCCTCGACCAAGATCTCGAACACCGGCGCGTTGCCCGGGTTGATGTGAAACACGCCGCGGCCCTTGATCGTGTAGCGCACCTCGTCTTCGCTGTGCGTGTGCTCGATGGCGTACTTGGCCATCAAGGCGTCGATGTTCGGCGTCTCGGGCGAGACGTTGATCACATCGGCCACGACGAAACCGCCGCGTTGCTTGAGCTGCTCGATCTCGGGCTGATAGGCGGCCAGAATCTCGTCCGAAGTCGCATCCGCGCCGGCAAGTTTGCTCACATCCCAACGTTCGTGCCAAATGCCAAACGGTGCCAGAAACGCGCTGATCTCGGCGGGCTGCTCGAAACGCTGACCGGTAGACGGAACCGTGACGACTGCCATGCGGGTACCCAAAAAATGGAAGAATGAAAAAGAATGCGGCGAATCAACGACCGGCGGCGAGCATCTTGGTGCGGCCGATCACCTCGAACAGAAACTCGTAAATCTCGACGTGACGTCGCGCCTCGGCCAAGTCGCGTCCCCAGGTATACAGTCCATGGCGACGAATGAGGTAGCCATGCTTGATCGGGTTGCGTTCATCGATCAACCGCTCGCGCACGATCGCGGCCAAGTCCGGAATCTGCTGTGTGTTTTCAAAAATATCGACCCACATCCGGGTCTCATGCGTCGTATGGCCATCAAGACCTTTGAGCATCTCGTAGCCTTCGATCGCGAAGCCCCCCTCGGCGTGATGCAAGTCCGAGAGCATCGTCGCCCACACCGAGTGCGTATGCAGCACCGCGCCGACATGCGGCAACTGGGCGGCGACGACATGTAACAACGTCTCGGCCGATGGCTTGGGCTGCGTAGGATCGACCGGCCGGCCGGTCTCATCGACGACGACGAAATCCTGTTCGCCGAGCCGGCCCTTGTCTTTGCCGCTGGCGGTAATCACCAATCGCAACGGATCCTGCGAAAGACGCACGCTGTAATTGCTGCTGGTGCCCACGGACCAACCGCGGTCGTAGAACAGCTCGCCCACCTGTCGCAGACCGGCGATCGCGGCATCGTAGCGCGTCGTCTCATCGGCATATCCGAGCGGATGCCGGTGCCCCAAATGCGAACCGGTGCCAGATCGATGTGCCACACTGCCGGTAGCGGCGTTCATAGTGGGTTTCCAAACGAGGCGGGACGCGTGTCGGTCGTCAAAGAAAGGTCAACGACCGGCTTATGCACCTCGAATGTTAGCAGGGGAGCCGGCGCTTGCAAAGCAGGCGGTTTGCGATTCGCTCAGGGTTCATCGTTTCTGAACATTCGCGCTCGAATCGCCGAGTCGGCTAGGAACTCGCACTGCGGTAGCTCAGCAGAGCGGTCTGAAATAAACGTCGGCTGAGCCAAAAACTGCCCCCCGTTGCGATCACGGTAAAGAGCGCCAGCGGCCACTGCTGCGCCTCGAACGGTTTGGCCAGCAGCCGTGCCGGGACATTGACCACCAACAGTACGGGCAGCACGTACATGAACGTGAGCCGCAGCGGATCGCCGAATCGGCCGTGGTAAATCTCGAGCGGGTAGCGCGAGAAGTTCGTGATGTAAAACCAGAAGTCGTACAGATTCTGATTGCGACCGAGCCACACGCTGATGCTCGACATCGCAATCGTCAAGCTATACAAGATCGCCACGCCGCACACGATGTAGAGCGGATAGAGCAGCACTTGCGCTAAGCTGGGGGCGTAGTCGAGTTGCAACAACGCGTAAACTAAGAGTCCGATGCCGAAGCAAAAGTTGGCGAGCGACGACCACTCGATTTTCTGTAACGAGATTAGAAACTGCGTGTCGATCGGCTTGAGCAACGCGAAGTCGAGATTGCCGGTGCGAATCAACTCGCTGAACTCTTCGGCGTTGGGCATGAAGAACGCCTGCACAATGCTGTTGATGATCATCGACGTCGAGATGAAGACGTAGAATTGATACTTGCCCCAGCCCGGGTCGGCGCTCCCCGCCTCGGGTAAACTCAACAGCGGCGTGTATTCATAGATCAGCATGTAGAACAGCAGGTTGATGCTCATCCACGCCAGCGACGTGATCGCATCGAACAAGAAATTCCAGCGGTACGTCATATCGCGCACCAAGCTGTTGCGACAAAAGATCAGGAAGACACTGAGATAGGAAGGAGACATAAGGGGGCAGAATGACGAATGTCGAAGCTTGAATGTCGAACGAAGATTTGAATCGCGAAACCGCAAGCGAGCTTCGGTGTTGCTCACCTACTCACCTACTCACTCTGCCTTCTCACAGCACGCCATACTTCTTCCACGCATCCATCGCCTTCATCCCGCCGCGAATCGCGTCGCGGGTCACGTTCTCGGCGTGA
Source organism: Planctomycetaceae bacterium (assembly GCA_016794255.1). Lineage (GTDB taxonomy): Bacteria > Planctomycetota > Planctomycetia > Pirellulales > PNKZ01 > JAEUIL01. The sequence continues at coordinate 8,622 of JAEUIL010000309.1, forward strand.
ATCTTGTTCCAAGCGCGGGACAAGGCCTCGCGCTCAACTTCCTGCGGCACGACGACCATGCCGTCGAGATCGATCAAAACGAGATCGCCCGTGTGAACAGTGACGCCGCCGATGTCAACCGTCACATCAAGATCGACGACACGTTGGCGATTCTGACTGTCGCGACAATTCGTACCGCGTGCGAAGACCGCAAAGTTCATGTCCGTCATCTTGTCGACGTCCCGGACCATGCCATCGACCACCGCCCCGACGCAGCCGCGGTTCTTCGCGGCAGTCGAGAGCAATTCGCCCCAGATGCCCGAACGGTTCGAGCCACCCGCCGCCGCGATCAACACGTCGTCGGCTTGGCAAGCATCGACGGCTCGCAATTCGAGTTCGTACGGCTGCGGATCGACATGAAACATATCGGCCCACAACGTCGTTCGCGCCCGACCGACGATCTTCGCACAGCCGGTCATCGGTCGTAGTTCGAGGCTCGGCACTTGTCGCGTGAATCCCAGCGAGTCGAGTGCATCGCTCAGTACGGCGCTATCGACATGCTCGCGGAGCATCGGCAGCGTGACTTCGGTAAGGTTGCTCATGGCGGGATATTGGACTCGAGGTGCGGGACAGTGTGCGAGACATGGCGGCGAATTGGCTCGCTGATTATATTGTTTGCTACGGGATGTCGACCAGTTCGTTGGACTAAAACCAGGAATCGAGATGGCTGCAAAAGCGTCGTTGTTCGTGATTTTCTTGACGGTGTTTATCGATTTGCTCGGTTTTGGCATCGTGTTGCCGTTGCTACCGATTTACGGCAAGGAGTTTGCCCGGCAGCTGGGCGTGGCGGCGGATAGCGCTCAAGTCGGTCTCACGATCGGCCTGCTGATGTCAAGTTTCTCGATCATGCAGTTTCTGTTTGCACCGCTCTGGGGGCGCTTGTCGGACCGCGTGGGACGACGCCCGGTGTTGATCGTCGGCTTGGCCGGGAGTGTCGTGTTTTACGCACTATTCGGCGTGGCGACGGTCTATAAGAGCCTGTGGCTACTGTTTGTCGCGCGGATCGGCGCGGGTCTCGCCGGCGCCACGATTTCGACCGCCCATGCGTACATCGCCGATGCCACGACGCTCGAAAATCGACCCAAAGGCATGGCGCTGGTGGGTGCGGCGTTTGGCTTGGGTTTCACGTTCGGGCCGTTGTTCGGCTACTTCGCGCTGCCTTCGGGACAAGGCGATCCCGGCCCGGGCCCCGGTTACGCGGCGGCGGCGCTCTCGGCCGTGGCGTTGTTGTTGGCAATCTTCAAGTTGCCCGAATCATTGCAGCCGGGATCGAATTCAACGCACAAGAAATGGTTCGATTGGGCTTCGCTGCGTGACGCGCTGGCGACACCGTCGATCGGCTTGCTGTTGCTGGCGTCGTTCTTGTGCGTGACGGCGTTCGCCAACTTCGAGTCAACTCTGTCGCTACTCGTGAAAGACGAGCAGGGGGCGTTTCACTATTCGTTTCAAGACGTCTGCTTGACGTTTGCCTTCATCGGACTTGTGCTCACCATTGTGCAAGGGGGCGTCGTGCGGCGCGTGAGCGGCAAGGTGGCCGAGAGCAAGCTGGCTATGTTTGGCTCGGTCGTCGAGATCGGCGGCCTGCTGTTGCTCGCGTTGGCGGCGCAGCAAAGTTCGTCGACGTTGTTGTACTTGGCGCTAGCGGTAACCGTGAGCGGCTTTGCCTTCTTGACGCCGTCATTGAACTCGCTGATCAGTCGCCGCAGCGATCCTGCCAAGCAAGGCGGGATTCTCGGCGTGGCCCAAAGCGTGAGTTCCCTCGCCCGCATCGTGGGGCCACTCGTCGGCGTGCCGTTGTTTCAAGTGCATCCGTCAGTCCCGTTGTGGCTGGCGACCGGACTGATGACCCTCGGCGCTCTGCTGGTACTCTTCGCCGGTCGCACGGGACGCGATTTCGCTTCCTCGGCGAGCTAGACGCGTTTCATTTCCAGACCGCGCATCGTGGTCGTGCCGGACGCGAATCGGTCGGTCTCGACGCCCAGGGCTTGCAGCATGCTCACGTACAAATTCGTGAGCGGATAGTTGTGTTGCGTGTCGAACGCGAGATGGCGACCATGCCGGAACGGCCCGCCGGCCAGAACCACCGGCAGATTGGTATTGGTGTGCAACCCGGCATTGCCGAAGTTCGTGCCGTACAACACCAGCGTGTGATCGAGCAGCGTACCGTCGCCGTCTTGCGTACCCTTGAGGCTGGCGAGCAGTTCGTTGAACACGCGGAACTGCGCGGCTTCGAGCAGTCGCAATTCCTGACGCCGATTCTCGGAGCCGGCTTGATGCGTGAGCCCGTGCGTGGCGAGGGTCACGCCGGGGAAGTTTTGCTTGCCCGCTCCTTGATACAAGAAGATCGTCACGATGCGGGTCGAGTCGGTCTCGATCGCAAGCTTGGCGAGTTGGTTCATCAACTGGGTCTGCTTGAGCAACTCGGCCGGATCTTCGATATCTTTCGGCGGAGCGATCGTGACTTGCGGCTTGGGTTTGTATTCCCACGCCTCGGCGATGCGCAGCCGCTCTTCGAGTTCGCGTACTCCGGTAAAGTACTGATCGAGCTTCTCGCGATCGGTTGGTCCCAACGTCTTCTCCAGTGCCTTGGCCCGCTCGCCGACCGTATCCAGAATGCTGCGTCCGCGGCGAATTTTGGCCACCTGCTGCTCGACTTCGTCCGCCGCACCGCTCAAGAACAGCTTGGCGAACACGCGCGTCGGCTTACGCTCGCCCGGAATGATGACGCCGCCAGCGGTCCACGACAACGACGCTCCCATGCGCATGTTCGACTCGACGCCCGCGTGCAGATTGAGCGTCGGGAACCGGGTTTGCTGGCCCAACTTGTCGGCAGCGAATTGGTCGAGCGAGATCGTGTTCTTGAAACCGCCGCGCGTCGGATGCGGGGCTGCCGTGAGAAAGCAATTCTCGGCCGAGTGTCCGCCATCGACATCCGGCAATGATACGCCCGAGAAAACCGTCAGATCCGAGCGATGATCCTTGAGCAGTTCCAAATACGGCGTCGACTCGTAATGTTCGCCCGCTGTCTTCGGAAAGAAAAAGTGCGGCAAGATCCCCATGTTCGTGCAGAGTGCAATCATGCGCCTTGGCGGCGCGGGCTCGGGTCGCGCGGCACAGGCGAGTCGCATGGCGTCCAAGACCGGTAAGCCCAACGCGACTCCCGCTCCACGCAGCATCGTACGTCGTGAAAGCACTCGTTGACGGAGCGAAAACGCATTCATGAATGACTCGCAAATCTTACCAAGGAAGGATCGCGCTACTTGTGCTGGAACATGCGACTGTTGACCACGGCGTGAATCATTGATCGCACCCCGAACTTGTCGGTCGCCAACTGCTGCACCATCTGCTCGACATCGGGCCGATCACCAAACTGGACCGGTGCACCGGTGGCAAAGGTCACCAAACGTTCGACCAGGTTGCGAGCCAACCGCGGTTGATCGGCGAGCAAAATCTGCTGGTATTCGGGCAACCCGGCAAACTTTCGGCCGGTGTCGGTCTCGCCGCCCGCTTCGACCGGCAAGCCTTGACCGTATTTTACCTTCTGGCGACGGAACGTGACATCGACCGGCTTCACGCCGAGCGCTCGATAATGGTCGCGGAAGCCACCGAGCACGTCAAAACTTTCGAGTGCAAAACCGGGTGGATCGATCGATTTGTGACATACGGCACAGGCCATGATCTGCCGATGCTGCGCGAGTTGCTCGCGAATCGTGATCGCACCGCGAATGTCGGGCTCGATCGCGGGGACATCGGGCGGAGGGGGTGGCGGCGGCGAGCCGAGAATCCGATCCATTAGCCACACGCCACGTGTCACCGGCGAAGTTGTGGTGCCATTGGCCGTGACCTTCAGCACGCTGGCTTGCGTGATGAGCCCGCCGCG
>JAEUIL010000319.1 GCA_016794255.1 Planctomycetaceae bacterium
GGGACCATACTCGTGCGGGATATCAATCCCGGTGCTGGCGACGCTAACCCGCAGAATCTTACGAACGTCAACGGTACGTTGTACTTCTCAGCCAGTGATGGCATCAATGGCTACGAGCTCTGGAAGAGCGACGGCACCAGCGCGGGGACCATACTCGTGCGGGATATCAATGCCGGTGCTGGCGACGCTAACCCGCGGAATCTTACGAACGTCAACGGGACGTTGTACTTCAGCGCCGTGCCCGGCGAAACCGGGTCCGCGAACTTTGAACTTTGGAAGAGCGACGGCACGAGCGCGGGGACCGTACTCATCAAGGATATTCGGCCCGGCAATAATGGTTCGGTCCCGCAGCTGCTCACGAACGTCAACGGGACGTTGTACTTCCAAGCCAACGACGGCACAAATGGCCAGGAGCTCTGGAAGAGTGACGGCACGAGCGCGGGCACTGTGCTTGTTAAGGATATTCGGGTTGGCAGTTTGACTGCTTACCCACAGTTGCTCACGAACGTCAACGGGATCTTATACTTCCAAGCCAACGACGGTGCAAATGGCTACGAGCTCTGGAAGAGTGACGGCAGCAGCTCGGGAACCATACTCGTCAAGGATATTCGGCCTGGCGCTAGCAGCGCATTCCCAAAGGTTCTCACGAACTTCAACGGGATGTTGTATTTTAATGCCAATGACGGGATCAATGGCTACGAACTCTGGAAGAGTGACGGCAGCAGCTCGGGAACGGTACTCGTTAAGGACCTGTACGGAGGTAGCGTCGGTTCAGCACCCCAGAGCCTTACCGTCTGGAACAGCCAACTTTACTTCGTGGCATTTGAAGTCGGGCAAAGTGAAGAGATTTGGACAAGCGACGGTACCTCAACCGGCACTCAAGTCATCACCACAGTCGGCGACGGCACCGACCTCGGACGGATAAGCAACTTGACCGCTTCTAGCGATACGTTGTTTTTCTCGGCATTTGATACATCGCATGGGCAAGAGCTCTGGAAGCTCAGCGAAACGTCGGCCGCTAACGTCGGCCCGACTAACACGGTCCTGGGCGCTCAAACGGTCAACGAAGATGCTGCGCTCTTGATCAGCGGCATTTCGATCTTGGATGTCGACGCCGGCACGGCCAACGTCACGGTCACCTTGAGTGTCGCCAGCGGCACGCTCAATATCATCACCAACGCCGGTGGGGGTGTCACCAGCGGTGACATCAGCGGTAACGGCAGCGTCACGGTGACGATCACCGGCTCGCAATCGGCGATCAATGCCACTTTGGCCGACGCGAGTGGTGTGAGCTATCTGGGCAACATGAACTTCAACGGCAGCGACGTGTTGACGGTCACCACGAACGACCTGGGCAATGCCGGTCCGGGCGGAGCCATGACCGACACCGACACGGTCTCGATCACAGTCAATGCTGTTAACGATGGCCCGACCAACACGGTCCCGGGTGAGCAGACGGCTAACGAAGATGTGGCGCTCTTGATTACCGGCCTGTCGATCTCGGACATCGACGCCGGCACGGCGAACGTCACGGTCACGTTGAGTGTCGTGAGCGGTACGTTGACGATCATCACCAATGCCGGTGGTGGAGTTACCAGTGGCGACGTCAGCGGCAACGGTAGCGGCACGGTCACGATCACCGGCTCGCAGTCGGCGATCAACGCCACGTTGGCCGACGCCAGCGGTTTGATATATCAAGGGACGCTCAATTTCAACGGCGGCGATGAGTTGACGGTTTTGACCAACGATCTGGGTAACACCGGCGCGCCCGGTGCGTTGACCGATACCGACACGATCGCGATCACGGTCAACGCCGTAAACGACGTCCCGACTGGCGTCAACGATTCGCTCACGGCCATTACCGAAGATAGCGGCAACCGCGCGATCCCGATCGCATCGCTGGTCGCCAACGACAGCACCGGTCCATCGAACGAGAGTGGCCAATCGTTGACCGTGATCTCTGTCGGCTCACCGGTCGGCGGCGCGGTGCAGATCGTCGACAACAATGTGATCTTTACCCCCACGCTCGATTTTAGCGGCCCGGCGAGCTTCCAATACACGGTGCGAGACAACGGTCAGACCAACGGCGTCGACGACTTCAAGACGGCCACGGCCACGGCGAGCTTTACAATCACGGACATCGTCGATCCGACGTTCAGCTTTGCATTGGCCACGCAATCGACTGCGGGAGAAGCGGGCAGCTATCAGGTGATTGCCGTCGCATCGAGTCCGCTCGAAGTGAATCTGACCGTGCCACTGTTAATCGGTGGCGACGCGGTGCACCCGGCCGACTACACGCTCTCGGGCACCTCGCTCTTCTTCCCGATCGGCGCGACCAGTGCCGCGATCACGCTGACCGTTGCCCCCGATATGCTCGACGAAGCGGATGATACGGTTAGCTTTGGCCTGGATGTCCCGACCGGTTTCGGCACCGTGGGAAGTCCGGCTACGCACACGTTGACGATCGTGGACGACGACACGGCTGCGGCGAGTTTTGCGGTGGCAAGCCAAAGTGTCAATGAGGCGGGCGGTAGCGTCTCGGTGCTCGTCACACTCTCGGTTCCAAGCGTCGCGACGATCACGATCCCGTTTACGGTGGGCGGCTCAGCGGGGGGCGCTGATTTTAGCGTCGTAACCGCTTCACCGTTGAGTATTCCCGCCGGTCAAACCAGTGGCACGATCGTAGTTTCGATCAGCAATGATCCGCGGGATGAAGCGAACGAAACCATCTCGCTGACGTTGGGGACACCCACGAACGCCGTCTTGGGAACGGTCGCCACACACACGCTCACAATTCTGGACAACGATCCGGCACCGCTCGTGCAGTTCACGTCGCTCGGTCAAAGCGTCGTCGAGTCGGCGGCAACCGGCCGGGTGATCGCCCGCCTGTCTCAGGTCTCGGGGCTCGATGTCACTGTTCCGGTCACGGTCGGCGGTTCGGCCGGTGCGGGTGACGCGACGGTTACCACGACGCTGCCGATCACGATTCTTGCCGGACAGACTAGCGCGGCGATCGATGTGACGCTCGTCGATGATGCCCTGGCAGAGTCGACCGAGACGCTCATCTTCACGATTGGTACACCGACCAACGGCACTCTGGGAGCGGTGAGTTCGCACACTCTCTCGATCGCTGATAACGACGCCTTGGTTCAGGTGCAGTTCGAGACCGGATCGTTTAGCGTCGGCGAGGCGATCGGCTCTTTGCCGGTGTTTGTGACGCTCTCGTCGATCGCGCCGACCGACGTGACCGTTTCGTTGACGTTGAGCGGTTCGGCAACAAGCAGCGACTATGTGTTGAGCACCTCGACTCTCACGATCCCCGCCGGTCAAACTCGGGCAACCTTTACCGTCGCGATCACCGATGATGTGGTCGACGAAGTGGCCGAGACGTTGGTGATCAATCTCGATACACCCACCGGTGCGTCGCTTGGTGCCAACGCAGCGCTCACCATCACGATCGACGACAATGATCCGGTGCTCAGTTTCGCACGCAGCTCAGATACATCGGCCAACGAGAACGGCACAATCACCGTGGTCGCCCGTACGCTCTCGCCGGTAATAGCCGACTTGACGGTCCCCTTTACGGCGTTCGGCGCTGCGATTTTGAATAGCGACTACACCCTCTCGGCCAATCAGTTCCAGTTCCTTGCCGGGTCGAGTACCGCAGCCGTGACGATTACGATCACCGACGATGCGACGCTCGAACCGAGTGAGACGGTCACGCTGCAACTACAACCGCCGCCAAACACATCGCTCGGTTCGCCCGGGTTGTACACACTCTTTATCAGCGACAACGATTCACCTGTCGCGCCGGGGCTCGACTTGAACGGATTCGCCTCCGGCCAAGATTTCTTAATTCCTGCAGGGGAGTTCGTCGAAGATGGCGCGGCCGTCGTGCTCATGCCCAACGCGACAGTCTCCCCACCGGGTGTGCAGACGCTTTCGTCGCTCATCGTCTACCTCGAATCAGCCCCGAACGGCGCGGCCGAGAGTTTGACGGCGGTTAATTTCGGCGGCGCGACGGCGTCCGCTTACAATACAGCGACTCGCACCATCACCATCAGCGGCGGCTCGACGAGCGACATGCAGACCGTGCTCCGGTCGGTCGCGTATCAAAACACGTCGCAGAATCCGACGGCCGGTGGTCGCTTCGTTTCGGTCACGGCCAATTTCAGCGCCAGCGTCGACACACGTCGACGCAAGTTGAATGTCACGCCGGTCGACGATGCGCCGGTGGTCGGTGTAGGCGGCGGCTCGACAATCTACGTCACCGGCAACTCGGCCATGGCGATTGCTCCCGCCGCAACGCTCACCGATATCGAGAACAATCGCATTGTGCAGGCGGTGGTTACGCTCACCGATGCTGAGGCGGGCGACGTGCTTTCGTTTACGTCGACTGCCGGCTTCACGGGTGTTGTCACAGGCAACGTCGTCACGATCACCGCCAATTCTGGCTCCGGCAACGTGACAGCCTTCCGCACGGCACTGACTCGCGTCAACTTCGTCACAACGACCGTGGGTGACGGTTCGCGCACGGTGTCGTTCGTCGTGACAGATACCAGCGGCATCACCGGCGTTGCTGGAGCGTCGAGCGTTCCGGTCAATCGCACAATCACCGTGCAATCACCGCTATTGATCGCCGACAGCCCGCTCAACACTGCCGCTACGAACGAACAACTCACAGCGGCTCAACTGCAACCCCTGGTGACCGAGGCGATTGCTCG
>JAEUIL010000345.1 GCA_016794255.1 Planctomycetaceae bacterium
TTCCCGACTTGGTCGTGATGAGCGAGGGGATGCGATAGGCGAAGTAGCCGTCCTGGCCACCAACGAAGACATCGACGATGTCGGGCAATTGAGCGACGGCCATGCCCGCCCAGAGACACCAAACGCTAAACGCCAGCAACCACGACTTCATCACCCGCCTCCGCCGAGAACCCAAGAACGGCCAAGCTTCACGATGCCGTACCTTAGACCTTGAGGGAACTACGGGCAATCGTTAATCGCCGAATGCGGGCAGACCGACTTTCCTGCCGAACGCCAGCACGGCGCAAGAAAAAGTCCGCGACGAGGGCGGGGTTGGCGGATAGAACCGCCCTCGTCGCGGAACAGAACACCGTGCTATCACAGGCCACTCGGGCGTACTGCAACTGGCACGGGCCAGAGGTTTGGGAGGCGGAGAAAATTACCCGTAGGCAGGCGCCTTGCCTACGGGTAACGCATCGCACGCCGATCCTAAGAGGAAGCAAGTCACGTGCCAATTCGCCCGGCCCTCTTGCGCATTATCTTGCAAGTCACTTTGCAGAAACACCTTACGAGCATTCCACAAGAGATCGGCGGACGGCGGGCACCACAAAGCTGCCGAGAATTGCCCATCCGGCAGGCACGAGGTTCCCGAAACGTGTGCATTTTTATCCCGAACGATCGGGCCGCTTCCGCAACGAGGAGACGATAACCGCGGGGCGCATTGCAAGCGTCCGCGGTCGTGAGCCGTGGGTCACAATAAAGCCAAGAGCGTCAGCGGTCCCGGACTATCGCAGATCGGACGAAGACAGCTGCCCGGTCATTTGCAAATAGGCGACGACCATGACGAGGCTCACGAGCGGAATCGCGACGAACAGTCCGACGCAAAATGCCAGCAATCCCAACAACATGATGCCGCCGCACACGATGCCCAGCACGAACAGCAAGAGCCGATTGCCCGCCATGATCTGCGCCGAGGTGTTGAGCGAATCCATGACTCCCATGCCCCGATCCACGATCAGGTACATGAACTGCGAGTAAGTGAACGAGATATACAGCGTCCCGATCACGGCGACCGGAATGCCGACAATCAACCAGTACTCGGTCAAGAACGCAGGGAGCAACACAGCGAGGCACAACAAGACGCCGCCACCGATAAGTAGCGATGCCAAAATAGCGGGCACGAGGTAGGGCCCTCCGCGGAACACTTCGTAAATGTCAGCCCGCTGGCCGCGTGCGATGCCCAAATTGAACTTGGCAACCCCAAGATTCAACCAAGTTTGCACGACCATGCCAACAATCTGCAAAACGCCAAAAATGCCAAGCCCGACCATTCTCGTCGCCTCATCCCGCGATTGGGCAACCACGGCTTGAACCACATTGCCGATCATGCTGAAACCAAAGTTCACCCCCATCGTGATGAACATTGCCAAGATACACATCCCCATTTCGCGTTTCAGCACGTTCCAGGCAAAGGTGAGCACCTCACCGATGTTGAGTGGCGTAGGACGGATCGGATATTGCCCTAGCGGTGCGCCGGCGATTGGCGGCACATAGGATGACGGAGCCGCGTAAGGGTTGGGATCCGACGAAACGGGCGTCCCAGCACCAAACGGGTTTCCGCCCGCACCGACGGATGGCGGCGGAGGGGGCGTGGCGCTCGAGTCCGCGAATGGCGTGGAGGCCGGTCCGGAAACGAAACTCACACTCCGCGGCGGAACCGTCGCCAACGCACCACATTGTGGGCACTTGGCGTTTTTGCCTGCCGCTTCGTCCGGAACACGCAACGTTTTTTGACAGCCGGGACAAGGAAACTCGATGGACATCACGTCCCCCTTACGCAAAAAACTCAACCAGCATCGCTCACGACCCGCGAGACTAGGGGCGATTGCCCGGCAAGTCAATCAGAAACCACCGGGGCAACGTCTCGAATCGCGACGGCGAGTTAGCATTCCCATTTCATCACCCTGGCTCTATCATTTTCGCTAGACAGCCGTAGTCCCGCATGGTTTCGCCCGATGAAGTACCTTCGCTTGGTTTTTGACAACGTTCGCCGCAATCCGGTGCGGACGTTGCTCACGTCGCTGGGAACCATCGTGCTCGTACTGGTCGTGACCTTGGTGTGGTCCATCCTGTGGTTTCTTGATCAGGCGACGCAGGAGAAGAATCAGGACTTCAAGGCGATCATCACTGAACGCTGGCGCATCCCGAGCCAAATGCCCTACGCCTATGCCTCGACGCTCCGCGAAGCCGCCGCCAGAAATCCGGGCGATGTGCGACCGACCGACTCGATGACCTGGACCTTCTTTGGCGGCACGACGGACAAGAATCCCAAAGAACGGAGTCGTTCGAACAGCTTGTTTGCCTTCGCGATGCAGCCCGACAAGTTGCTCACGATGATGGACGATCTCGATCAACTGCCCCCGGACGAAGCCCAACGACTGCGGCGGGCGGTGGACTCGATGCTGGCCGATCGCACGGGAATCGTCCTTGGACGCGGCCGGCTCAAGGAACTGAACAAACGCGTGGGCGAGACCCTCACGCTCTACGGGATCAACTACAAAGACATCGACCTCGAGTTGAAGATCATCGACGAGTTTCCGCCGGGGCGCTACGACGAGAGTGCGGTGTTCAACATCGATTATCTTCAGGCGGCGCTCGACGCCTATCCGGCGAAACACGCCAATCAAAAACACCCGATGGCCGAGAAGAGCTTGAATCTGGTCTGGCTCAAGTTTCCCAACCGCGAGGCGTTCAACAAGGCAGCCGAGCAGATCATGAACGATCCGGCGTTCTCGAACCCGGCAGTCAAGATCGAGACGCAGGCCGCGGGCATCTCGGCCTTTCTCGAAGCGTATCGCGATTTGCTCTGGGGCATGCGGTACCTGCTGGCGCCGATGATGATCGTGATTCTGTCGCTTGTGATCATGAACGCGATCAGTATTTCGGTGCGCGAACGAATGAAAGAGTTCGCCGTGATGAAGGTGCTTGGCTTTCAACCTTCGCACTTGTTGCTGTTCGTGCTCGGCGAGGCGATCGTGATCGGCGCGACCTCGGGGGCCATCAGCGCCATAGGCACGTACTGGGTCGTGAATGTCTTTTACGGGGGCCTCAAATTCCCGATCGCGTTCTTCGGTTCGTTCTTCATTCCCGACGCGGCTTTGTGGTGGGGGCCGATCGTCGGCACGGGCGCGGCCTTTGCGGGCAGTTTCTTTCCAGCTCTGCAAGCACAACGGGTCCGGGTGGCCGACGTCTTTTCGCGAATCGGATAAGTCGGCTCACTTTGCCAAACATCGCGCACACGCTAGCTGCGAAACCGGCAAATCCGCTTCAGCCCTTACAATCGCGCCGCCGATGAAGGGATCAGAGGCGGTTGTGTTGGGACGGTTCTGAATCGACTCGTTGTGAGGTGTTTGCGCTATGAGCGTGATTCATTCGCTCCGCTATTCAGTGGTGGCCGCGTTGGCGGTTTTGCTCGGCTGGTCGGTGAACGCCGGCTTGGTACAAGCTCAGGTCGTGCCCGGGACGGGCATCAAGGTCGAGAAGGCTGGCGACGACTTTGAGGACGAAAGCTGGGACTTTACGCACAACCTGCCCAAGGGAAGTAAAGAAAACGACGAAAACACGCGCGGGCCGTTGGGCATGTCGAGCAACCGTCGCTGGTTCGAAGGTCCGATGCGGGGCCAGCCGGATCATTTGAAGCGTGTCAAACCGCCGGCCGGTGGCATCGAAGGGAGCACCGGCGCACTCTTGATGCAAACCTTGCACTCGGGCGTGCCACGCCTTGTAAGCCACAAACCGCAACAAGACGACTTGGTGTGCAATGTCCGCGCGAATACCGGCGGATTCTTCTCGGTGTCGCGCACGCCGAGTGTCGTGGCCCGGGTCTTTATTCCGCCGCCAGAACAATGGGAAAATCGCACCGGTGTGTCGTTCGGCTTTCGCGCCGGCACCTGGGGTCGGTTCTACAACGGGCCGCCACGTAAGAACAAAGAAGGCAAGACGACCAAACCGGGTGAACTCGACGAGTATTGGCCCGGCATGTTCGTGAAGCTGAGCCCGGGCAAAGGCCAGCAACCGAGCAGCGCCCAGATCTTGGTTCGCGCCAATCAGCGCGGCATGGACATGGCCGGCCCGATGATCGATGAACCGGGTTGGTGGACCCTGGGCATGTCATTCACGCCCGATGGCAAGATTCACTACTACGCCAGCCCCGGCGTGGATGCCCTGACGGCCGACGACTACGTCACGACTTCGAATCCGTACGGCTTCGTGTGCGAGCGATTCTCGACTTACTTCTTCAACGTCGTGAATCAGGACGACGGTTCGACTTGGTCGACGCCGTGGGTCATTGACGACTGCGAGATGTTCGTACTGCGTTAATTTGCCGTTGCTCGCAAAGCTTGCGGGTTGTGCGGACTGATGCGGTCGTGGGTCAAATGCCAAGAGTCGGACGTGTTATGCGGCCGATACCGTGGATACTTCGGCACAAGCGGCGCGTCGTGCACGGCTGCTAGCGTCGCCGCGTTTGACACTGGCCGCACAACTGCTAGCAACCTGTCGAAACACTACTGCAAGGGTGGAACATGCGTCGCGCTTGGCAAACCATGACGATCGTCGGTCTGCTTGTTTCGAGTAGTGCGGCTTTGGCTGAGGGGCCGATCCTGCGGTTTTTTCGCGATGTCGGCCGCTCGACTGCGCGCAACAACGCGTGGCCCGATCCGTTCATCCCGGACGATCGCTGTGCCGTGCGGGCACCGTTCGAGGTCATGGTCAACAATGGCTGGCGGTACAACAACACGCTGTCGGATCATCATTTTGACGGCGTCGGGCAGTTGAACGAGGCGGGCGATCGGATGGTGCAGACGATCGTGCAGCAATATCCGACGGGACGCCGTCCGGTGTACGTGCTGCGATCGACGGACCCGGTGATTAGCCAAGCACGGTTGGAAAGCGTCTACGCGTCGGCCAACAAGTAT
>JAEUIL010000952.1 GCA_016794255.1 Planctomycetaceae bacterium
CCTCGGGCACAATCCGACCCGATGGTGGAATCGTGTGATTCAGTATCTCGGCCTGCAGAACCTCAAGAGTGCCGGCGCGTTTTGCGAAGGGGTCACGCTCAACGGTTACAACGCGGTCACCGAGGTCGAGACCGACTGCTGCGAACGGCTCGTGAGTCTGATGCAGAAGCAGCCGGGGGGCGCTCGTTGCGAGCAAGTCCTCTGGGCGGCCAGCGGCAGCGAAGCGATTCAAAAGGCGTTGTGGTGTGCGATGGATCGTCGGCCGGGCGAGGACATGATTCTCAGCACGCGTTACGGTTTCCACGGCAAGAAGGGTCTCGCCGGTGCCGTGACCGGTAGCGAGCAAGACAAGGAACGCGATCCGCGCGTGCGGTTCATCAGCTTCCCACGGCAAGAGTGCATCAGCGTGGCGGCCCGTCGTCAGCCGTTGAACTTGAAAACGTACGAAGATGAGTTGAACCGCCAATGGGACGAACACGGCAGTCGCATCTGTGCACTGATCACCGAGCCGTACTTGGGCGGCGGCGGCTCGTTCCATCCGCAGAAGGAATACATCCAACTGCTCGAACGCTTCTGCCGCGAGCACGACATTCTGTTCATCTTTGACGAAGTGCAAGCCAACTTCGGCCGAACCGGTTCGCTGTTCGCGTTCACCGAGTACGGCGTCGAGCCCGACATTGTGGTACTCGGCAAAGGCGTGGGTAACGGCGTGGCGGTGAGCGCTGCGGTCGGCCGAGCCGATCTGTTCGCGAACATGGCCTACGGCGAAGGTTCCGATACCTGGAGCGCCAATCCGCTAGCTAGCGCTGCCGTGCTAGCAACACTCGACGAATACGAGACCTCGGATGTGATGGGCCAAGCCAAGGTGCTATCACAAGAGCTTGAGCGAGGCTTGCTCAAGCTCGAGTCGTTGAATACCGTGACGCACGTGCGCGGCGAGGGTGTGGTATGGGGCATCGAGTGCGCCGCGGTGGGGAGCACGCCGGCGGATCAGATTGCCCGGGAGTGTGTCGAGACGTGCTATCGCGGCGACTCGCAAGGCCGTGCGATCCACCTGTTGGGACCGCTAGCAGGCAAGGTCATTCGGGTCAGCCCGCCGCTGGTGATGCCGGTGAATGAGGCTCGCGAATATCTCGACGTGCTGTATAATCTGTTCGCTGAAGTGGGACGCAAACACGCGTAACATGAAAAGCGTGCTTGGTTCTTAGTGCTTAGTGCTTGGTTTGTGGAGAACACAGAACCACAAACACCCTGCGCCTGTTCACGAAGATGGACGCTTCGTGAACTAAGCACGAAGAACCAGGCACCAAGAACAGTGCTTCCCCGCGTTTCGGAAAAGGAGTTCCCCGTGCGCTCGATTGCGGTCATCAATCAAAAAGGTGGCGTGGGCAAAACGACCACCGCCGTCAACCTCGCGGCAGCGATCGCCGCCGCCGGCCAACGCGTCTGTCTGATCGACCTCGATCCGCAAGCGCACGCGACGTTGCACTTGGGTGTCGCTCCGCAGCGCGATGATCGCTCGGTGTACGACGTGATGGTCAACGAGCAGTCGTTGGGATCCGTGCGTCGGCAGGTGGCCGACAATCTGTGGTTGATTCCCTCGCACATCGACTTGGCCGCGGCCGAGGTCGAACTGACCGGCGTCGTGGGGCGCGAGATGATCTTGCGCGATCGGTTGAACGCCGATCCCGAGGTGTTTGATTTCGTGCTGATCGACTGTCCGCCGTCGCTCGGCGTGCTGACGCTCAACGCCCTGACCGCGGTCGACGAGGTGTTCATCCCCTTGCAGCCACACTTTCTCGCTCTGCACGGTCTGAGCAAGTTGCTCGAAACGATCGAGCTCGTATCGCGACGGTTGAATTCGCGCTTGCGACTCGGTGGCGTTGTGATGTGTATGTACGAAGCGAGCACGCGACTGGCGGTCGAAGTGAGCCGCGACGTCGAAGATTTCTTTGCCGCCTCACGTCAGGCCAACAAACCTTGGGGCCGTGCCAAGCCTTTTCAGACCCGCATTCGCCGCAACATTCGCTTGGCCGAAGCGCCGAGCTTCGGGCAATCGATTTTCCAGTACGCTGCCGACTCGAACGGCGCCGAGGATTACCGCCAGCTCGCGGCCGAAGTGATTGGCCCGCAGTTGCTCGCCGAGGCGATCGAAGAGATTACTGCCGCCGAAACGGAAGTCGCTTCGTAAAGCGTCTGCCCCAAATAGTAACCATCACGCTCCGCGTGATGTGTGCTGGAACCTGCTCGGCGCAAGTGGGTCGCGGATAGCGTTCATTCAACGCCACAACCGACATCACGCGGAGCGTGATGAATACTCTTTATGTGATGCGTTAACGCACGTCACCCCAGTCATTGAGCCCGCGGTCGAGTGGCGGTGGCGGGACCTTGCGATCGGGCTGAGAGCATCGCGACCAGATCGGCGATCTCTTCGAGTGTCAACGGGTTGAGCAGCCCCTCGGGCATTGCCGACTTCTTGCTCGGCGCCATCTCGTCGATGTCGCGCTTCAGCACGGTCACCTTCTCGCCATTGCTCTGTAAGATGACGACCTCGGCGGCGTGCGCGGCGGCCATGCCGGTGTAGGTCAGGCCGTTGACCGTCGTGACGGTTTTGCTCGCGTACTGATCCGAGATCACCTGCGATGGGAACATGATCGACTCGATGAGTTCCTTGCGTTGGAAGCGTTGGGCCACGGCCGAGAGATCGGGTCCCACGGCCTCACCGGTGCCGTTGTAGCGATGGCACTTGGTGCAGTTCGCTTTGTTGAACACGCTCAGGCCGCGGATCGGATTACCGGGCAGCGAACCGTTTTTGTCCGTCGTCAGATACGTGACCAACTGCTGATAATTCCAGCGGCTCTCTTGCGATTCGACCGGCAACTCGGCCGGCGGCGCGTCGGGGAACTGCACGGCGTACCAACCTTGCCACGAGGTCAACGCGTCGGCCAACTCGGCTCCCGGCTGAGCCGGGTTCTCGCCCGTCCAATGACCGAGCAGCTTCACCGCGTGCTGACCGCCGTTCTCTTTCAGCTTGAGCCCGAGCATGATGGTTTGCCGGAACGACTCGGGGTTCTTCGGTCGTTGGTTGACCTTGGCCAGAGCCAAGAGCACCTCTTGAGCCGCGGCCCCGTCGATCACACCGAGCGACCGCACGAGCAGTTGCCAGTTCTCGCCTTGCGGCTGCTGAGCGAGGCCCATCGCCAGATCGCCGCGGCGTTCGGGGACTTGATCGTACAACTCACGCATGTACGCCATCGCATCGCTCTGCCCGCTGATGGCCAGCATCGCAATGATCGCGGTTTGCAATTTCTTCTCGGAGGCGTTTTTCGCCTCGGGAATCGCGCGATCGACGGCGATGAGTTGCCGCACCATGCTCGCGTCGGGAGCTTCTTCCAACACGGCCAGCACGCTCAACGCCGCTCCGGGCATCCGCAGGGCGTCTTTGATCACGAGTTCGCGATCCCCCTTGGGCATCAAGCGGCAGAAGTCACGGCGAACGTTCTCGATGTAGCCCGCCATGCTGTTGCCACCTTCGAGCAATTGGGCACCGTCGAGATAACGGAGCATCGCCAGGCGGTCGTTCGCTTGCCAGCCGTCGGTGATGTACCGCAGATGGAGCGCGACCTGAAGTTTATCCGTGTCCGTCCCGTCGCTCTGGAGATACTCGACCATCCGCGACAGAGCGCTGGGCTCTTGAAAATACGCGATCAGCCGGGCCAACTCGCGATTGATCCGCGACTCGCCCGCCGGAAACTCTTCGGCCAACGATTGACTGAGCGTCGGCACATCGGCGCGTTTTAATCCACCGCGCAATGCGGCCAGTTCGAGCACGCGCAGCAGATCGATGAAGTCGTCGTCGGTGACGAACCCGGCCAGAAAATCCTCGGCATTGGCAACCACTTCCAAGGCATGTTCGCGGCTCGGAGCTTGCACCATCAGCGCGGTTGAACCCAGTAGGAACTCGCGCATGCTCTCGCTCTTCAGCATCAACGACTTCCACGCGTCGACCGGTTGACGCTCGATCGCCCGACGGGCGGCGTGGCCGACGAAACGGTGGCTGTCGCCGAGCGTTTTCACGAGCGGCTCGATGGTCACCTGATACTCGCCACGAGTGATCGAGTCACACGCCGTGCGGCGCACGAGCGCGTCGCGATCGGCGAGCAACGTGGTTAACGTGGTCTTGTGCGACTCGTCGGGCTGCACGCCCATCAGATACGCCGCCTTGGCACGCACCCGGGGATCGCGGTCCTCGGCCAGTCGGTCGAGGTAGCTCGACTCGATGACCGTGCCGAAAAGCAGCATCAGATCGAGAGCGCGGGTCCGTTCGTCGGCGGGCTTCGTCGCGTTCGACGCATGCGCCTTGAGCTGTTCGTCCCATTGCTCGCCGAGCTCTTCTTGAATGAGCGCGATCAACTGCCGCGAGTAAGCCGAGTTGAGCTGCGGCTGATGAATCGCCTGCAGAATGCCCGTGTATTCGGGCTCGGGGGGCTGCTCGCCTTTCCAAACAATGCGGTACACACCACCGTCGGTCCCACGACCACCGGTGCAAAAGTAGAGCCAGCCATCGGGGCCCACGGCCAGATCGACGACATTGAGCGGACGCCCTTCGACAAAGGTTTCGCTCACCGCTTGATACGAGCCATCTTTGGCGACCATGCGCACGGCGAGAATGCGTCCCTGCGACCAATCGCCGAGGAACATCGCGCCATGGTACTTGGCCGGATAACGGTGGTCGTCGTAGAACTCGACGCCGGTAGGCGAGCCTCGGCCGGGCTCGACGATCGGCGGCAGTCCATCGACAAAGTAGTTGGGCCACACGGACCAACCGCTGCGTGAACCGTAGTCAGCGCCCGCGGCGACATGCAGAACTCGCGTGGGACGGTACCACGGCATGAGCATGTCCGACTCCATATCCGAGTCGAACGTGAACAAATCGCCGGCGCGATTGAAGGCCAGATCGTAGGCATTACGGAAGCCACCGGCAAAGAGCTCGACCGACTCGCCATCAATATCGGTGCGTACGATCGTGCCGCCCGGTGCTTTGATGCCGACCGCGTGACCTTGCGGGTCCTCGTACTTGGGCGTGAACAAGTCCCCTTCGTAGAAATTGCGGTACGGGCTCTTCGGGCTCGGCGGTGTCTTGACCTGCGCATGATTGCCGATCATGACATAAATCATGCCATCCGGGCCGAGCGCGAGACCGTGCGGACCGTGTTCGCCGAGATCGGGCTCGAACGCGAACAGCATCGTGACCTTTTCGCCCTTGCCGTCCTGATCGGCGTCGCTGATGCGATACAGACCGGCACCCTGCGGACCATGTCCGACGGCGAACACCTCGCCGCTCAGGGGGAGCAAACCTTGGCAACTGGTGACGACTTCGCAGTAGGTGGTCAGCGTCTCGGGAACGCCATCTTGATCCTGATCGGCGATCAGTTGGATGGGGCCTTTCTCTTGCGAGACGAGAATCTCGCCGAACTCGTTGAACGCCATCGCGAGCAACGACTTGAACGGTTCGGAGGCGACGAGCCGTTCGACTTTGAATTCGTTGTTGATCGTGAAGCGCTTGGTGGTCGTGCCGTCGGCAGCGACGACCTTGTCACCCCAAGGTTGCGCCACGCCGAACTCGCCAAAGCTACGGGCCTGTACCCAGCGTGAGTCGTTGAACTGCGATGATTGCCAGCCGGCCACTTCACGCAGATTGACGCGCCATGTGGGATCGCTGTCGTACGAGACGTCGGTGCCACCTTTGCGACGCACGCTGATTCTCGCCACGAGACCGGCCGTCGCCGTGTCGGTGTTCTCGGCCCGAACCGAGATCACGTTGCGGCCGTTGACCAGGAACTTGGCAATGTCATAGGTCTGCACCAAACGCCAATCGTTGCCGGAGCCAACGAGTTGGCCGTTGATGTACAGGTCGTACTTGTCATCGCAGGTGATTTGGCACATCGCCAGATCGACCGCGCTGGTCTCGAAAGTCTTGCGAAAGTAGACGATCCCCGGCGCGATTTTGTCGCGATCGGTGCCCGGTGCCCAGATCCATTGCGCTTCGCCCGAGTCGGTGGCCGTGGCGGCGGGCGGATTCGTCGCGGGTCGAGTGGCCGGCGGCGATTGCTGGGGCTTGCCCGCCTTAGGTGGCGCGGCGGACTGCGTGTTCGTCTTCTTCGTCGCGGGGCGCGACTGGGTGTTGTTGCCACGGTTGAAGAAGCCTTGGCCATGAGCGACGAGCCCCACGCTCAGCCAGACGCCAACGATCAGCGCTGCCCGGCGCCAACAACACGAGCAGACAGTCGAATTCATCGCGATTGAGTCCGCGGGAAAGGGAAACGAACCTCCGGTGCGACAGCCAGCCGGTCGCAGGAGGGGCGTAAGGTACCGTTGCTCGCAACATCAACGCAACGGCGATTCATGCATCACTGGCAGCAGTGCCAGCGGCGAGAGGAGAGGCGGGGTGAGTAGGTGAGTAGGTGAGTAGGTGAGTAGGTGAGTAGGTGAGTAGGTCGCGGGTGGCGGCATGTCTTACAAAAGCCAAT
>JAEUIL010000422.1 GCA_016794255.1 Planctomycetaceae bacterium
GATCACCCGGTGATCGACGACTACTATCAGGCCGACTACTACGGCATCTACGCGTTCGTGAACCGCACGTTCTTGTTCACCGACAAGAAGGACAAGAAGGCACCGAAGTTTTTGGCTGAGAAGGCTGACGGCGAGGCGAGCTTCAAGAGCGTGTTCACGCAGCAGGGGGCTGATGACTTCCTGCCGCGGCTGCCGAAAGAGCCGGCGATTGCCGAGCCGGTCGTGGCCAAGGGTGAAGAGTATCTCGTTAAGCCTGACAAAGACGAGCGGCCCGTGCCGAAATACAGCCGTCGGCAAAAGCTAGCCGAGCTGGTCGGCAAAGGTGAGAACACCGCGTTCAAGCGGAACATCGCCAATCGCTTGTGGGCGCACATGTTCGGCCGAGGCATTGTGCATCCGGTCGATTTCATGCACTCGGACAATCCGCCGTCGCAGCCCGAGTTGCTCGACCTGCTCGCCGCCGAATTCCACAATCACAAGTACGACATCAAATGGTTTCTGCGTGAGCTCGCGTTGACCCGGGCGTATCAGCGTTCGAGCCAACTGCCGGCCCCCGCGCAGATCAAGTTCGAGACGGTCACGGCCAAGCTCAAGCAACTCGAAGCCGAACAGGCCAAGTGTCAAAAGGCGGTCGAGTCTGCGGCGGCCGAGGCGGACAAGCTCGTCACCTTGCTCGGCAACATTAAAGCCCCGGTCAAGACGCCCGACGCGGAGCTGGCGAAGCTCGACACGGCCGTCAAAGCCGCGCTCGCCGCACGAGACAAAGCGACCAAGGAAGCGGCCGAGTTCAAGAAGACGCTCACGGCCAAGGACGACACGCTCAAGTTGTTCGCTACCGCGATCGCCGCCAATCAGGCTCTCGCCACGAACCTGAAGAGCGACAAGGTTGTGACCGACGCCGCGCAGCAGATTGCCGAGCGGCAGAAGACCATCGCCAAAGAGGCGACCGACGCTCGGGCAAATCTCGCCGCTCTCGACAAGACGGCCAAGGAACTCGCCGAACAAGCGACCAAGGCCGAGCAAGCTCTGGCGTTGGCCAAGAATGCGCCCAAGTCAGCCACGGGCGACAAGGAAAAACTCAACACGGCGTTGGTCCTCGCCCGCAACACGGCGACCGAGGCCAAGGTGAAGCTCAAGAACGTCGAGTCGCGATTGACCGACGCCAAGAGCCTGCTCGCCTATCAGCAGTTGATGAAGACCGACAAAGCCGGAGCCGAACGGGCCTGGTCGAGCTTGATCGACTCGTGGACCGCCAAGGGCTATGTGACCACGCTCAAGCCGCTCGCGCCGGAGCAATTTGGCCTGAGTCTGATGCAAGCCGTGGGGCAGCTCGAAGCACGCATCCCGGCCACCATCGCCGCGCTCGACAAGAAGCCGCCGGAAGAGTTGGCCAAAGCCGATGAGAAGAAAAAGCCGGCACTCAAGGCCGAGCTCGTCGAGCGCAAGATTTACGACGAAGTGAAGGGCAACCTGACGACGCTCGTGAATCTGTACGGCGGACAGCCGGGCCAGGATTTCGCGGCGACGCTCAATCAGTCGTTGTTCTTTGGCAATGGCCCGCTGTTGCCGTCGCTGCTGCGAGCCCAGGCCGGTCAGTTGATCGACCGGCTCGACAAGCAGGCCGATGCGAAAGTGTTGGCCGAGGATTTGTACCTCAGCGTGTTTACCCGTCGCCCCAGTGATCGCGAGATCGCCACGGTGACGGACTATTTGAAGAATCGAGAGAAAGCCGATCGTCTGGCCGCGATCCAGGAAATGACCTGGGCGCTGTTGGCGAGCAACGAGTTTCGCTTTAACCACTAAAGGCAAAGCAGAAAGCTGAGAGCTGAAAGCAGAGACGACGCCACATTCGACCTGCGCAGCTTTCGGCTTTCAGCGCTCAGCTTTGGCCCCCATCCGTCAACGGAGTTTGAACCATGAAATGCTCTTACGCCTGTCGTACCGCGGATCACGTTGTCTCGCGGCGGTCGTTCCTGGGTGCTGTCGGCGCGGTGGGCGCGGGCTTAGGAGTGTCGGGCTTCGTGCAGCCGGCCATCGCCGAACAGTTGCAGAAGAATCACAAGCGCATCCTGACCATCTTTCTCCACGGCGGCGTGAGCCAGCTCGAAAGCTGGGATCCGAAGCCGAACACCGACACCGGCGGACCGACCCGCGCGATTCCGACGAGCGTGCCCGGCGTGCATATCAGCGAGCTGTTGCCGTACACGGCGAAGCAGATGCACCGGCTCACCTTGGTGCGCGGCATCAACACCAAGAACGGCGACCACGGCAAGGGGCACATCGAAATGCTCACCGGTCGCAAGAAAGACCCCGGCCAAGATTATCCGCACTTGGGTGCCCTGGCCGCCAAGCTGCTCACGCCAGACAAGTTTGCCCTGCCGGGTCACATCTTCGTCTCGGGTGGTGGCAGCAGTGTGGCGGGTCCGGCGTATCTCGGGCCGAAGTTCGCTGCCGTGTCGCTCGATGGTGCCAAGCCGCCGCAATACGCCGAGCGCATCGCGGGCATGACCGAGGAATCCGACACTCGCCGCAACAAGTTCCGGGCGTCGGTCAACGATCACTTCGCCGCTCGTCGTCGCAGTGCGGATACCGATGCTTACACGTTCTCGTACGATCAGGCGCAACAACTGCTCGCCAAGCGTGACGTGTTCGATCTGTCGAAGGAACCCGGCAAGGAACACGAGAAGTACGGCAAGAGCGAGTTCGCCCAACATCTGTTGATGGCCCGACGGATGCTCGAAAACGGCGTGCCGTTCGTGCAGGTCAATCACACGAACTACGACACGCACTACGAGAACTTCGATTTCCACATCGAGCAATTGGGCGAGTTCGATCGTCCGTTCGCGACGTTGATCGAAGACTTGGCCGAGCGCGAGATGTTGAAGGACACGCTGGTCGTGGTGATGAGCGAGTTCGGCCGCACGCCGAAAATCAACGCCAGCTACGGTCGCGATCACTGGGGCAACGCCTGGAGCGTGGCGATGGCCGGCACGGGGCTGAAGGCCGGTGCGGTCGTCGGTGCCACGAACGCTAATGGCACCGCGGTCACCGATCGCGAAGTGGACCATGGTCACCTGTTGCACACGTATCTCCGCGCGGTCGGCGTCGACAGCAAGGGTGAGTTTGTCATCGGTGGTCGCAAGTTGCCGATCGCCGATCCGTCGAAGAGCGCCATTGAGGAAATCCTCGCATGAACGCCGATGCCCCCAAACCGTCGGCTGCTGCCGACGCAAAAAAAACTGCCGACCCGACGCAGACGCACTTGGTTGTCGCCTTGAAGCACGCCCGGCCGTTGACCGCCGTGCGCTTTGACCCCAAGCTGCAATACGTGTTCACCGGCGCGGAAGACAACACCGTGCAACGCTGGAAGCTGGCCGATGCACAAGCCTTGGCCGCCGGCGCGAAGGGGGCCGATGGCAAGCCGCTCGAAGTGAAGCCGACGTTGTTCGAGGGTCACGACAGTTGGGTGCGGGCGATTGGCTTTTCGCCCGACGGCAAGACGTTGTACACCGGCGGCTACGATGGCCAGGTGATCACGTGGGACGCCACGGCCGACAAGCCCAAGCCGATCCGCAAGTTCGACGCCCACAACAACCAGTGGGTCCGCGCGATCGTCGTCAGCGCCGATGGCAAGCAGTTGGCCACCTGCGGCAACGACAATCTCGTCAAGCTTTGGAACGCCGCCGACGGCAAGTTGATCCGCGAGTTCAAAGGTCACGAGTCACACGTCTACAACGTCGCGTTTCATCCCGACGGCAAGTCGCTGGCCTCGTGCGACTTGAAAGCCAACTTCAAACATTGGGAGATCGCCACCGGCAAATGCGTGCGCGATTTCAAGGCCGAGGCGCTGCACAAGTACGACACGGGCTTCCGAGCCGATATCGGCGGCGCTCGCGCGCTCGCCTTTAGTCGCGATGGCAAATTGCTAGCCGCCGGTGGCATCACGAACGTAACCAACGCCTTTGCCGGCATCGGCAATCCGGCCGTGGCCGAGCTCGATTGGGAGTCGGGCAAGCTCAAGGTCTTGCACGTTGGCAAAGAAGCGGTCAACGGCGTGATCTGGGGCCTCGAGCAACATGTCGATGGCTACTGGCTCGGCATCGCCGGCTCGCGCGGTAAAGGAAGCAACGTTTACTTTTGGAAGCCCGAGGCGGCGCAAGAGTTTTTCAAGTTCAACGTCCCCGACGTCGGTCGCGACATGTCGCTAGCAGCCGACGGTGTGCAGTTCGCCGTGGCCCACGCCGACGGCAACTTGCGGATCTATCGGATGGAGAAGAAGGCGTAGGTGGGGCGTAAGGGTGAGTAGGTGAGTAGGTAAAGAAGTGCTTGGTGCTTGGTTCAAGGGACGTGGCCGTAGCGAACGGGTTCGTCCTTCGCTTGCGGTTTCGCGCCAGCATTGACTTCTTCCTTCACTCCCCACTCCGAATTCCGCACTCCGCACTTCCCCATCTCCTTCAACTGCGTTCATCCCTGTCCCCTACTCTCCCCAGCTCCCTCGAGCTTCTCTTGCTCTCTGCGGCGGATTTCCCTATCCTCCCGCCCTCTTCTTCTGAGCCATTTCCTTCCTTCGTCCTCCGTGGGCTCGCCATGCGCGGACCGCGAATCATGGGCTGCAAGCTGCTGTTGGCCGGCGTGATCGCCGCGTCGGCCGGGTGCGCGCTCGTGTCGTCATCCGACGAGCCCGGCCGATCGCCGCATCTGCCGCCGGTCGAAGTGACGCTCCCCGGCAAACGTGCCGCTGGCGACGGTGCTCCGCTGTGGCAGCCGGCTCCGCCGGTCGAGGTCAAAGACAAGCCAACGACCGCGGCCGATGCCACGCCCGCGCTGCCACCTGCCGACGAACTGCGTCAAATCCTGGGCAAGCTTCAGGCCGACGGCACGCTCGAACGGGCGCAGCATGACGAGCTGGTGAAGAATCTCGATCGCACTGATCCCGCGACCTTGCAGCATTTGCTGTGGATGTATCGTGCGATCGCCAAAGGACCAGCGAGCAAACCGGCGGCGGTGGTCGCAACCGATCAACCGTCGCCGCCGCGCGAGCCGATCGTCAAAGTCGCGGCGACCGAGAACAGCGCGCCGACCAAGCCGGAGGCAAAATATCCAGTGTCGCAAGCCGTGGCGAGTGACGAACTGCCGCCGCAAACGGTCGTTGCCAAAGGCGAGCCCGCGCCGCTCGATGAGTCACCGGCGAAGCCGACTCCGCCCGCCATCATTGTACCGCCGACCAAGCCAGCCCAGCCGACCCCGGCCGTTGCGGCGACGCTGGCTCCGGCGGCGAACGCCGATTGGAACGCGAGTCTCGATCAAGTCATCCGTGCGCTCGAAGCGTCGGTCGAGTCGGCGCCGAGCGACGAGCAAGCCCGGTTGCATGCCCAGTTGCGGATGCTGTATCTGACCGCTGGCCGCAAGAACGACGCGATCAAACCGATTCCGAGCCTCAACGAATCGGAGCAGGACTTTTTCTCCAAAGAGCTTTATGGTTTGGCGACGTATCTCGACGACCAGCGCGTCACCGATCGTGCGCGGCGGGCCACCGAGGCGAGTCGGCATCTGAGCGAGGCGCTCGTGCGGCTCGGCGAGGCAAGCATGCTGGCGGTCAAGAACCTCGCGTTCTGCAGCGAGGTCACCAGCTACGGCGTCTACACCGGCTTTGCCAAGACCGAGTTCAAGCCGGGCCAGCAGGTGTTGTTGTACGCCGAGCTCGAGAACTTCAAGAGCGACGAGACGCCCAAGGGATTTCACACCGCGTTCAAGAGCCACTATCAGATTCTCGACTCGCAGGGTCGCAAGGTCGAAGAGCACGACTTTGAAGTGGCCGAGGAGCGTTGCCAGAATCCGCGGCGCGATTATTTTCTGCGCTACTTCGTGACCTTGCCCAGTCGCATCTACGACGGGCGGTACACGTTGCAGTTGACGGTGGAAGACACGGTGGGCAAAAAGGTCGGGCAATCGACGATCGAGTTTACGATCAAGTCGAAGTAGTGTGGTTGTCCGTCGCTACTCGGACTCCGGCTTACGCAAGCAGATGTTCGCGGGCTTGGCATCTACATAGTCGATCTGGCATAGATGCCACAGCATGCGAGTAATCCTGAGCACGCGTGCATAATCATCGCCGAATAAGTCGCGGATCATATCGTGATATTCGGTGCGTTGAACTTCATCGTACGGAGCTCGACAGTCCAAGTAGGCCTTGCCAAAGTCCAGCAGATAGGGTGGCGAAACAATCGAGAGTTCAATCACGAGCAGCTCGTCATCAAAATCAATCAACTGCGCCAGATAAAGGCCATCGAGGGTGCGTAGCCCCTTCTCGGCCAAACGTTGATAACAAGATTTCTCGACGTCATAATTCGATTGTCGATAGAATGCTTTGACCGCCGTCGGCACCGGGGTCTGCCAAACCGTTCCGTCCTGTCCCCAGCCCAACACGCTCGATTCCTGCCATGCCATGGCGCGAGCCTGACAATACTGCTTCACGTTTGCCAGCAACGATTCCATGAGCGTGTCAGCCCCGATCAGCGGTTATTCAGCCCCGGTCAAGATTGAGCTGCGCCTTGCCCAGGAATCGCTGGATGTGGCGGTTCTGGGTAAGGGGTCGTTCATTCTACGAACCCCGCGACGGCTGTCGCCACAGACCGCCGAATTGATCGTGACGGTTGCGGGAATCCCGTCGGTTTATCCGATTTCACTGCTTTCAGCGCAAGCGTCGGATGCACCCGATGAGGTTTTTTTCGAGCGGTTGGCAAAGCCGGCAACTATCATCCAAGAAGGTTGATTCGTTGGCCGAAACCTGCTAATGTAAGCCTCGTTGGACCCGCCTGTTCCCGCCCCCTCCTGGGAGATTGAAACGATGCTGGCACTCCAGAATCGTCCTGGCCGTGGCAATGCGCTTTGCAACGGCTCCTCGCGACGCGATTTTCTGCGTCTCGGGTCACTCGCGTTTGGCGGCCTGTCGCTGCCGCAACTCTTTCAGGCCGAGGCCCAAGCCGGGATCCGCAAATCGACCAAGTCCGTCATCATGATCTACCTGGTCGGCGGGCCGCCGCATCAGGATATGTTCGATCTCAAGCCCGACGCGCCGGCCGAGATCGCGGGTCCGCATCGACCGATCAGCACGAACGTCTCGGGCCTCGAAGTCTGCGAGCTGTTCCCGCAACTGGCCCAACGCGCCGACAAATACTCGATCATCCGCTCGATCGTCGATGCCCAAAGCGGCCACGATGCGATCCAATGCTACACCGGTCGTCCGTCGTCGCGCGGAGCACCGGCTGGCGGTTGGCCGCAGTTCGGCTCGGTGGCGTCGAAGCTACAAGGCCAGGCCGTCAAAGGCGTGCCGCCGTTCGTGAGCTTGGCCTATACCTGCACGCATGGTCCGTACAACGAGCCAGGACCGGGTTTCTTGGGTGTCGCGCAGACTCCGCTGCGGCCGATGGGTCCCAGCCGTGAAGACATGATTCTGCAAGGGATCACGCCCAACCGGCTCGGCGATCGCCGCACGCTGTTGGCCAGCATGGACCGCATTCGTCGCGACATCGACGGCTCGGGCAACATGATTGGCATGGATGCGTTCACTGGCCAAGCGATGGACGTGCTGACGTCGTCGCGGCTGGTCGACGCGCTCGATTTGTCGAAGGAAGACCCGCGGATCGTGGCTCGCTACGGAACGGGCGACGAGACCAAGTTCATGGATGGCAACGGTGCCCCGCGTGTGCCGCAGAGCTTGCTGCTCGCACGTCGGTTGGTCGAGGCCGGCTGCCGCGTGGTGACGGTCAATTACAGCAAATGGGACTGGCACGGTGGTCTCAATGCCGAAGGCCGACCCGACAACAACATCTTCGGCCGTGAGCGCGAAGACTTTCCGGTGTTCGACAACTGTGTCTCGGCGCTGCTCGACGATCTGCACGATCGCGGGCTCGACAAGGATGTGTCGGTCGTGGTCTGGGGCGAGTTCGGCCGCACGCCGGTGATCAGCAAGCAAGTCGGTCGCGACCACTGGCCGCGCGTCTCGATGGCGATGGTGGCCGGCGGTGGCATGAAGATGGGCCAAGTCATCGGCGCGACCGATCGACTCGGCGGCGAAGCGACCGCGCGACCGGTCAAGTTCGGCGAGGTTTTCTCGACGCTGTATCACAACCTGGGCATTGATTCCCGCAACGTGACGATCAACGACCTGCACGGTCGGC
>JAEUIL010000476.1 GCA_016794255.1 Planctomycetaceae bacterium
AATTCCCGGCTCGCAAGGTCAAGTTTCTGGCGTCGGCGCGCTCGCTCGGCATGAAGATTCCGTTCCGTGGCGAGGAACATCCGGTCGAAGAACTGCGGCCCGAGGCGTTCGCGGGAGTCCAACTCGCCATCGGCAGCACGCCCGACGAGGTGGCCAAGGATTTCTGTCCCTGGGCCGTCGAACGCGGTTGCGTCGTCGTCGATGAGAGCGGCTACTGGCGCATGGACAAAAATGTGCCGCTCGTGATTCCCGAGGTGAACCCCGACGCCGCGTTCAAGCACAAAGGGATCATCTCCAGCCCGAACTGCTCGACGACGCAAATGGTCGTGGCCCTCAAGCCGCTGCACGATGCCGCCCGGGTCAAGCGCGTGATCGTGAGCACGTATCAAGCCACGAGCGGCGCGGGCGTCGGCGGTCAGAAAGATCTGATCGAAGGAAGCCGCGCGTTTCTGGCGAACCAAGCGTATCAGTACGGCACGTTCGCGCATCCGATTGCGTTCAACTTGATGCCGCAAATCGGTGGTCCGAAGCACGCGGGCTACACCAGCGAAGAAATGAAGATGGTCTACGAGACGCGCAAGATCATCGGCGACGATTCGATTGTCGTCTGCCCCACGTGCATTCGCGTGCCAGTGTCGAACTGCCACAGCGAGAGCATTCTCGTCGAGACCGAGCGCAAGCTGACCGTGGCCGAGGCGACCGAGTTGTTCCGCAACTTCCCGGGCATCGTGGTAGTCGACGATCTGGCCCAGAAAGAGTATCCAACGCCGATGAACTGCGACGGTCGCGACGAGGTGTTCATCGGTCGCATTCGCGAGGACATTTCGAGCCCCAACGGCATCGCGTTCTGGTGCGTGAGCGACAATCTTCGCAAAGGCGCAGCGACGAACGCGGTGCAAATCGCGGAACTATTGGCGAGCAAGGCGTAGTCGGCGATTCGGTCGAACAAGACATGCGAACCACAGAGCCACAGAGGACACAGAGCAGAAGACCAGAGAAATCACGGCTGTCCTTTCGTCAATCAAAACTCTTTTGCTCTTCTCTGTGTCCTCTGGGACTCTGTGGTTCATTTTTTCTTCTGCCTCCACTTCAAGCGAGCAGGGCAGGGGAGGGGGGCCGGTTTCATGAGGGCGATTAAGTTGACGATCGCCTACGACGGCACGGACTTCGCCGGCTGGCAGTGGCAAGCCGGGCAGCGCACCGTGCAAGGCGAGTTGGAAACCGCCCTCGCCAAGCTGACCGGCGAGACGATGCGTGTCACCGGCAGTGGACGCACCGACTCGGGCGTTCACGCCGCGGCGCAGGTCGTCAGCTTCACGACCGAAAGCCCCCTGCCCGTCGACGTGTTCCCGCGCGCGCTCAACGCCACGTTGCCGCATGACATCGCGGTGATCGACGCCGCCGAAGTTCCGCTCGGCTTTCACGCCATCCGCGCCGCGAAACGCAAACGTTACCGCTATGTGTTGCACGACGCTCCGCATCATGACGTGTTCTTGCTGCGGTACGGCTGGCACATTCGCCAACGGCTCGACACCGACGTGATGCAGCACGCCGCGCGGCAACTCGTCGGCACGCACGACTTCGCCAGCTTCCAGACCGGCGGCTCGGTGCGCAAGACCACCGTTCGCACGGTCTACGATGCGTCGGTCACGCGTCCCTTGGCCGAGAAGCCGCACGTGATTCACTTCGAAGTCGAAGCCAACGGATTCTTGTACAACATGGTCCGGGTCATGATTGGTACGCTGGTCGACATCGGCCGTGGTTTTCAACCGCGCGACTGGATCGCCGAGTTGCTCGGTCGCTGCGATCGCAACCAAGCCGGTATGACCGCCCCGGCACAAGGTTTGGTGCTGCTCCGCGTGGATTACGGCCCCGACGCCGCCAGCGACGAAACCACCCCCAACGAGGACGACGAGCCGGCTTAGGCATTAACAACCACCCTGCCCATCGACTATCCTAAGCACCGACTCACTTATTCACCTACTCACTGTCCGCTCCGCCATGCCTCCCACGACTCACCGGCTTGCGTTTGAACGCCCGATCTACGATCTCGAAGAGCGGCTCGCCAAGCTCGAAGCGGCTACGCCGAAGACGCCGGCCATCGACGACGAAATCCATCGTCTGCGCCGCGAGATCACCGACCTGCGCCGCAAAATCTTCGGCAATCTCGAGCCGTGGCAGACCGTGCAGTTGGCCCGGCACCCCGATCGGCCGATGACGACCGATTATCTGGCGCTGGTGTTCGACGAGTTCTATGAACTGCACGGCGACAAATCGTTTGGCGACGACCGCGCGATTCGGACCGGCTTTGCCAAACTCGATCAGTACAAGGTCATGGTCGTCGGCCATCAGAAAGGCAAAACGCTCAAGGAACGCAACGCATGTTTCTTCGGCTGCGCTCATCCCGAGGGTTATCGCAAAGCGATCAGCAAGATGAAGATGGCCGCCAAGTACGGCGTCCCGGTGATCTGCTTCATCGACACGCCCGGCGCTTACCCGGGCATCAGCGCCGAAGAACGTGGCCAGGCGCAATGGATCGCCAACGCGATGTTTGAGATGTCGCGATTGCCGACCCCGATCATCTGCATCGTGATTGGCGAAGGTGGCTCGGGCGGAGCGCTCGGCATCGGCGTCGGTGACAAAGTGGCGACACTCGAACACGCGTACTACTCGGTGATCAGTCCCGAGGGTTGCGCGGGCATTTTGTGGAAGAGTCACACCTTCGCCGAGCAAGCGGCCAAGGCGCTCAAGATGACCGGCAAGGATCTGTTGCGGCTGGGTGTGATCGACGACGTGATCGAAGAGCCGCTCGGCGGCGCGCATCGCGATCATCACTCGATGGCCGCCCGGATGAAGATGTATTTGATCCGCAACTTGCGCGAACTCTTGAGCAAACCTCGCGAGAGCCTCACCGACTCGCGCTACGAGAAGTTTCGCAAGATGGGCGTGTTCTTCGAGGACGGCGTGTTGCACGCCCCCGCGGGAATGACATAAAGCCGCGACCGTTGGTCGCGCTGACTCTGGAATCGATTCGCAACGTCAATCGATTGGTGTCTCAACCGTAAAGCAACTCGGCGCGACCAGCGGTCGCGGCTTTATGGTGAGGTATGCCACGAACCATCGGCTATCACATCGTTATATCTGGGTATGGTCTGTGGTTGCCCGGCGATGACCGCGGACATTGGTCCGAGGCTTGGGACGAGGAACTCGGCTTGATCGAGCCTCGGCAACTTCATCAAGGCGATCCGGTTCGTTCGCGCATGGCTGCGGAGCGCCAGAAGACCTTTCCTGTGCGACTCGATCAAACGTGCCAAGCGATCATCAGTTCCACCCTGCTCCGCTGCCGCGATGCCTCCGACTGGTCGATCAGCGCCGCA
>JAEUIL010000510.1 GCA_016794255.1 Planctomycetaceae bacterium
AGAGATGTTTTTTTGATTGCGGTTCATACCGCGACATTTTGTCTTGATTGCGATTATATATTTCGTCCTATTTAAAATATCGAACATGAAATCGATCGACGAAGCACGCCTTGAAGAGGACCTCGTTTACCGATTCGAGTACTTGTGCGAATTCATCGGCTTTGGCCCCGAGGATCAACGGGCCATTCAGAGTTGCGCCCCGTACTTAGGGCCGCAGATCGGTGCGCTCGTCGAAGCTACGTATACGAAGCTGCTGTCGTATGACGCGACCGCACGTCATTTTGTCGCCCGGCAGCATGGCTACACCGGCCCGCTACCGACGACGGCCGTGGAACTGACGCAATCTCACCCCCAAGTGCAGTTTCGCAAAGAGCACCTGAGCAAGTACTTTTTGCAGCTTTTGGGCCGAAATTACGATGCGAAGATGGTGCAGTATCTCGACATGGTCGGCAAGATTCACACGCCCCACGCCGGCAATGCCGCCATTCAGATTCCGCTCGTGCAGATGAACGCGCTCCTCGGGCAGATGGCCGATGTGCTTACCGAGTGTATCACTCAGTTGGGGCTCGACACGGCGACGATGATCGCCACGCTGCGCGCGTTCCAGAAACTGTTCTGGATCCAAAACGACTTCGTCTCGCGTCACTACATGCATGGTGGCTAAGTCACGCGCGTTGGTCGTGGTGTGACCAATTTGAACGATTATCGGCCAGATGCATTGCGCTCGCGACCTCGTTCCGAATCGTATTTTATAATCGAAAGACAATCATTTATGCAAAAGAGGTTCGCGGTCGAAACTTTATCAGCATCGTGGCATCGCAGTTGCCTGACCATGTGTCGGCCGGTGACATCGTTCGTTGGCCATGCTCGTTTCCTCTTCAAAAAACTGTGAGACCCGGAAATGCCCACCATCGACCTCGTCGAACGCGTCGCCAACGAACTCGAACAAAAAATTCTTGGCGGCGAGATTGGGCCCGGCCAACGTCTGCCACCCGAGCGAGCATTGGGAACGCAACTCGGCGTGAGTCGTAGCGTGGTCCGTGAAGCGATCAAGCGGTTGCAAAGTCTGGGGCTCGTTGCCAGCGTGCAAGGGAGCGGCACCCGCGTGGAACGCCCCAGTCGGAAGCCCTTACGCCTGAGTCTTGAGCGGTTGGTACGGGCCGGCGACGTTTCGATCAACGATATTTGGGCCGTGCGGATTCCGCTCGAAACGGCGATTGCGGTCATGGCGGCCGAGCGTCGCACGGACGAACACCTGCGGGAACTGGAATCTTTGCAAGAGGTGCTGCAAGATCCCAACACGTCGGTCGACGATCGGGCTCGCGCCGACGCCAATTTTCACGCCACGCTCGCCGAAGCCACGGGCAATTGCTTGTTCTCGATCGTGCTGGCACCGCTCATCGAATTGATGACCGAGAGCAAGCGGCAAACAATCGGCGCTTACGGCAGCGAGTCGGCCTACACGCATCACGCCAAGATTCTCGACGCGGTGCGTCGCCAAGACGTGCACGCTGCCGAAGAAGCAATGCAGGAGCATCTCTCCACGAACTACGAATACCTCCGCGAGCTCGCCGGTGCGACAACGTAGTTGCCAGCCCTGGATTATCCCCGATTGATCGAGCAGCGGAGCGGCGCGTGGCCCCACGAGGTGCGTGGGGCCGCCGAGCTCGTTGCGTCTTCACGCGGGAGTCGGCATCCGTTGGTCCGCGCTACCCTCGCCGCCAACCAATTTTCGGGCGAAATTTCTGGCGCGACTCGCGACTTGACGCTTCCTTTTTGACCGCGGCTTGTCGGTCTGCTACCCTCGACAGGCTCGTGCCTGCCTTGTTGGTCGCGCATGCCCTTTTTCGTTCCCGCCTGGAGAGCCCGCCATGTCGTCCTTTTCGCGACGTCGTTTCCTCGAAGATTCCATGTTCGCTGCCGCCGCTGCGGTGGTTGCGAATGCCGCCCCGGTTGCGTTTGCTCAGCCCGCCGGCACCAAGAGCCCGAACGATCGCCTGAGTGTGTGCGTCGTCGGTTGCAACGGTCGTGGCGGTAGCCATATCGGTGCCTACACCGCGTCGGACAAGAATCGCGATACCGAAATCACTTATATCTGCGATGTCGATGAGGCCGTGGGCCAAAAGCAATGCGATGCGATCGAGAAGAAGCAAGGCCGTCGGCCGAAATGGGTCGCCGACATGCGCGAAGCTTTCGCCGATAAGAATCTCGACATCGTCACGACCGCCACGCCGAATCACTGGCACTCGCTGGTCGCGATTTGGGCCATGCAAGCCGGTAAGGATGTGTATGTCGAAAAGCCGGTGAGCCACAACGTGAGCGAAGGCCGTCGCGCGGTCGAAGCCGCTCGCAAGTATGCGAAGATCTGCCAGACCGGCACGCAATGCCGCTCGGCCAAGGGGACCATCGACGCCATCGAGTTCATCAAGAACGGCGGCATCGGCAAGGTCTCGATTGCTCGCGGTCTGTGCTACAAGCCGCGTGGCTCGATCGGTGACAAGGTCGAAGGGACAGTGCCGTCGACAGTCGATTACAACCTCTGGGCCGGCCCGGCTCGCATGTTGCCGGTCACGCGCAAGAAGTTCCACTACGATTGGCACTGGATTTGGGAGTACGGCAACGGCGACTTGGGCAACCAAGGCATCCATCAAATGGACGTCGCCCGTTGGGGTCTCGGCGTCAATGAACTTAGCAAAGGCATCTTCAGCTACGGCGGCCGGCTCAGCTACATCGATGCGGGCGAGACTGCCAACACGCAGACCGTCGTGCACGACTACGGCGACAAGCAGTTGATCTTTGAAGTCCGTGGCCTGAAGACCGACGCGTATCGTGGCGCGAAGGTCGGCAACGTGTTCCATGGTTCGGAAGGTTATGTCGTGCTGACCAGCTACAACGGCGGCGCGGCGTTCGACCTCAAGGGGAACAAGATCAAGGAGTTCACCGGTGGCGACAACCATTTCCAGAACTTCATCGCTGCCGTGCGCAGTCGCAAGCACACGGACTTGAATGCCGACATTCTCGAAGGTCACCTCTCGAGCGCCTTGTGCCACACCGGCAACATCTCGTATCGCCTTGGCGAGCAGATCACGATTGGCGAGGCCAAGGATCGTCTCAAGGGCGAGGACAACAAAGAGACGTACGCCCGTTTCGCCGAGCACTTGAAGGAGAACGGTGTCGACGAGAAGACGAAGATTTCGTTCGGCAAGACGTTGACCATGGACCCCGCAACCGAGACGTTCATCGGCGACGCCGACGCCAATCGTCAGTTGACGCGCGAGTATCGCGCACCGTTCATCGTGCCCGCGGCAGGGCAGGTGTAGTTGATACAAGCTCAACGATGAATCGTTGACCTTTTCCGAGCAAACTCATAAGCCCCGGGTGGTGCGAGCCGCCCGGGGCTTTTTCGTGTGACAAGACAATTGACCTGACCATTTGAGCAATGAAATCGCAAAAAGAATGACGCCTCTTCAACCGTACAATTCTCTTAACTGCTTCAGTTCGGTCAGGTTGTAGCCACGAATGCGTGTGCCAGGATTATCAGTCGGAGCTAACAGTTCGTGTTCAATCCGTCTCAACTATGGGGGCAATGCGTCGTGTCTCGACGGGTTCCCGATCGCCCGCCAGCGCAATTGTTCAACATGGGGGCGGGGCGAGGAACGCAAATCGCATGCTGTCAAATACTTGAATCCTGCCGACCTATTGTCGGAGTGGTGGCCGTGCGTTGCTCGCCCCACCTGGTTCATCTTGAACCCCGCACAGTCAAAGCGACTAAGCAAGCAACGCGCAACCGGTAAATACCGAGGTTCCGTTGCTCGCCTTGGCCCACTGGCAATCTAGCCGTCGATAAGAACTGCATGGCCGTGTCGATCGAGTATTTGTTGCAATGTTTCGAGGCAGTGTCTAGCATGATGTGCGAGGGCTAACCGATTAATTGCCGATTCAAGATGGGGACGGGAAATGAAACTTTCACGGGCTTGGATGTTTGTGCACGAGTGGGCGTGTGGCAAGAAGTCGCGTCGAAGCAAGAAGTCGTCTCGGCGGCGTCTTGTGGTCGATCAACTCGAAGAACGGTGCCTGATGGCGTTGGTGCCCGAGTTGGTTCTCGATCTGAATACGCAGCCACTCAATTTTGAATCGATCTCGCCGGTTGTTGAAGTTAATGGGTCTTACTACTTCGCGGCCGATGACGGTATTCATGGCTCGGAAATCTGGAAGACCAACGGCTCGGCGACCGGTACGGTACTCGTCGCCGACATCCAACCCGGGATTACGGGTTCGGCTCCGACCAACTTGGTGAACTTCGGCGGCAAGCTCTACTTTACGGCCACCGAAAGCTCGACCGGCAGCGAGTTTTGGTCGAGCGACGGCACTTCGACCGGCACGCGTCTCGTACGGGACATCGCGGCGGGAACCAACGGCGGCAATCCGCAATCTCCACTGGTAATCGGCTCGACACTCTTTTTCACAGCCGACGCGTTGTCGATCGGCCGCGAGCTGTGGAAGACCGACGGCACGAGTAATGGTACTGTGTTGGTGAAAGACTGTCTTCCGTCGACCTTTGGCGATGTCAGATACTTGACCAACGTCAATGGCACGCTGTTCTTCATGTCGCTCACGGCAGGCATCTTTGACAAAGAACTCTGGAAGTCAGACGGTACGAGTGCGGGCACGGTCTTGGTCAAGGACATCAACCCCGCGACCAGTGGTTTTAACGGCTCGGATCCTAGTAACTTGGTGAACGTGAACGGAACCCTGTTCTTCCGCGCCAATGACGGCGTCAATGGCATCGAGCTCTGGGCGAGTGACGGCACCAGCGCCGGAACCGTGCTCGTGGCGAATATCAATCCGACGGGAGACGCGTCGCCCACCAACCTGACGAACGTCAATAACGCGCTACTGTTTGCTGCCAATAATGGAACGCAAGGCACGGAGCTTTGGCGCAGCACCGGTTCGGGTGCGGGAGCCACGCTGGTACGCGATATCACTCCGGGAAGCACGGGCTCGAACCCCGCACATTTCTTGAACTTCGGCGGCACGCTGTACTTTAATGCCGGTGATGGCACGAACGGCACCGAGTTGTGGAAGAGCGACGGCACCAGTCTGGGCACCGTGTTGGTGAAGGACGTCTATGCAGGGGGCTTGAGCGGTAATCCCATCTATCTGGCTAACGTCAATGGGACGATTTTCTTCAGCGGCATGTCGCCCAACTCGATTCTGGATCGTGAGCTGTGGACAAGCGACGGCACCAGTGCAGGAACCCAACTCGTACGCGATATCAATCCGGGTAGCGGTAGCTCGGGACCTGCCGGTTTGGTAAATGCCAACGGCACGCTATTCTTCCGCGCGACCGACGCCAGCGGCCATGGCGTCGATCTGTGGACCAGCAACGCGACGAGTGCCGGAACTCGCAAGATTCTGTCGGTGGTGCCGCCCAATCAGTCCTCGAACATCAACAATATCGTGCAGATCGGGGCAACGACTTACTTTGCCGCAACCGACGACGTGCTGGGAATGGAACTCTGGAAGACCGACGGAACCAGCGGCGGCACCGTTCTGGTAAAGGATATTAACCCTGGGTTTGCCAGTAGCTCGCCGACTTGGCTAACCAATGTTGACGGTATCTTGTTCTTCGCCGCGAACAATGGCACCAATGGCGTGGAACTGTGGCGCAGCGACGGCACCAGCAGTGGTACCCATCTCGTTAAGGACCTTAGCACGTTCGGTGCCGATCCTAACGAATTGATCAATGTCAACGGGAGGCTGTTATTCTCGGCCACGAACGTCGACAATGGCTATGAAATGTGGTTGAGCGATGGCACGAGCTCGGGAACGAACATGGTCGCCGATCTCTTTCCAGGCACGCTCAGTAGTTCGGCACCGCGTCGCTTTACCCAGGTCGGCACGACGATATTCTTTGCGGCCGAGACCTCGCTCGGCAATCGCGAGCTCTTTAAGACCGATCTGACCAGCTCGGGCACCGTCCTGGTCGCAGATATCCGGCCGACCTTTGGCGGCGTGAATGATTCGCAACCATTCGTAAATCTCAATGGCAAGTTGGTGTTTGTCGGCAACGATGGCTCGAACGGCGAAGAACTCTGGATCAGCGACGGCACGAGCAGCGGGACAGTGATGATCGCGAATTTGTCGTCGAGTTTCGGCAGCTCGAACCCCAACAACTTGGCGTTGATCGGCAACGAAGTGTTCTTCGCAGCCAACGACGGCACCAACGGAATCGAGCTGTTCAAAACGGACGGCACGAGCGCGGGCACCACCTTGGTACGCAACATCGCCTCCGGCAACACGAGTTCAAGTCCTCAACAGCTCACCGATATCTCGGGGACCCTGTATTTCCGCGCGGACGACGGCACCAACGGGGCCGAATTGTGGAAAAGCGATGGCACCAGTGCCGGGACCGTCCTCGTGCGTGATATCAACACGGGGGCCGTTGCCAGCAATCCGCTGACGCTCACCAATTTACTGGGCACGTTGTATTTCCGTGCCCACAACGGTACGCAAGGCATCGAGCTATGGAAGACCGACGGCACGAGCGCGGGAACCGTCCTGGTTCAAGATATTCAGGTCGGTGCCAGTGGCAGCTACCCGCAAATGCTCACCAGCGTCGGCGATACGTTGTACTTCACCGCGTTTGACGGTTCGATTGGGTGGGAGTTGTGGAAAGTGACCAGTTCCGTCTTCAACGTTAACGGCTCGACCGTAACGGTTGTGGGCGGAAACGAAGACAACGTGGTCACGATCGACTTTTCGAGTCCGACCGACTACACGATTACTTTTGACGGCACAACCCAGGCCTTCACGACGACCGCACAAGACACGATCGTCGTTGACACCGGCGGCGGCAACGATTCGCTGACCGTGAACCTCAGTTCGCTTTCGGATACGGCCGCACTAAACGGTCCGAGTGGTTCGATCACCTCAAGCAACTACGCGATTAGTTACAGCAATGTCGAGACCACCGTGCTGAACGGCGGCGCGAGCGATCAAGTGACTTACAACGATCCGGGCGTCGTCAACACTGGGTATCTGCTGCCGCAATATGGCATTCTGCAAGGCGTCAGCTTCCGGAACCAAGCGATCGCGTTCGGCAA
>JAEUIL010000523.1 GCA_016794255.1 Planctomycetaceae bacterium
TGGACAAAATGGCCGTACATCCCGTGTCCGCAGAACTCGGGAATTAGCGACGGATGGATGTTCACGACCCGTGAGGTGAAATCGACCGGGATCGGCACGAACTTCAAAAACCCGGCCATCACGACCAGTTGCGGCTCGACGGCCCGAATGGCGGCGAACATTGCGGCACCGTAATCATCGTCCGAGGCATACGCTCCGCGCGGGATCACCTGCGTGGCGATCCCCGCCTCGCGTGCGTGGTCGAGTCCCTTGGCCTGGCTGCTACTGGAAATCACGAGCGGAATGTCGACGTCGAGCTGCCCCACCGCGCGCAGCCGCAGGAAATTCACGAGCGTCCGGCCGCCGCCCGAGATCAGCACGACGATCCGCAACGGCTGCGGTTTCGCGCCGCCGGTCATGACCGCACCACTTCGACGTACAACGCCAACGGTTTCCCAGCCAGCGTGCTCTCCTCGGGCGTGACACCGGCGATCGGCTTGCCATGCAAGTCGACGCACAGCGTTTCACCCTTGATCTCGTCGCCGAACTCCTGCACGGCCTGGGCGATCTCGGCCGACTCGCTCACCACACCCACGCGAATCCGGTCGGTGTACTCGCAGTTTAGATCCTTGCGGCGGCCCTGAATGGCATGCACCAACTCACGGGCCCAACCCTCGGCAATCAGCGACGGCGTGAGTTCGGTCGACATCACGACCACGGCCTGGGGGCCATGCGCGGCGGCCCAACCCTCTTTGGCCGTCATGCGGACTTGAATCTCTTCGCCCGTCAGTTCGACTGGCCCGTCGGGCAGCGTCAGCACGACTTTGCCGGTGCTTTCGAGCTGCGACAGCAACGTGGGTGCGTCGACCGTCGTGAGCGCCGACTTGATCGCCGGCAGTCGCTTGCCCACCTTCGGACCGAGCTTCTTCAAGTCGGGGAGCACCGAGTAGCTGACATACTGGTCGGCCTTGGCGGCGAACTCGACACTCTTGACGTTCAACTCCTCGCGAATCAACCCGGCGTGCGATTCGAGCCACGCCTGATACTTCGGCTGAGCGAGCACAATCTCGACCTTCGCGAGCGGTTGCCGCACCTTGAGCTTCGCCCCGACGCGAGCATTCCGGCCAAGCGACACCACGTCGCACACCAAGTTCATCTGCGTCGACAGTTGCTCGTCGACCACTGTCGCGTCGCCGCTCGGATAGTCGCACAGATGCACGCTCTCGGCCGCGCGGCCATTCGTCGCCGCGACGGCCAAGTTTTGCCACAACGTCTCGGCCAAGAATGGCACGAACGGGGCAACCAGCTTCGCCGTCGTCAACAAACATTCGTACAGCGTCCAATACGCATCGAGCTTGTCGACCGCCTGCTTGTCGGCTGCCCAAAACCGATCGCGACTGCGCCGCACGTACCAGTTCGACAGCGCGTCGACAAAGGCCGTGACATGCGACGCGGCTGTGTAGTTGTCGTAGGCGTCCATGCGTTCGACGACTGCCGCCGCGGTGCGATGCAACTCGCTGAGGATCCAGCGATCGAGCTCGCTCCGCTCCTTGATCGGCCGATACGACTTGGCCCGGCTCAGCACGCTGGCATCGAGTTGGCCGACGTCTCCGCTCAACAGCTTGTCGGGATCGAAGCCATCGATATTCGCGTAGATCACGAAGAAACTGTAGCAGTTCCAGAGCCGCAACAGGAACTCGGGAATGCTGTCCTTGATCGATTGCTCGCTGTAGCGAATCGTGGTCCACGGCGGCTGCGACGCGAAGAAATACCACCGCAGGGCATCGGCCCCGTAGCGATCGAAAATCTCGTTCGGCTCGCGATAGTTCCGCTTGCTCTTCGACATCTTCTGCCCGTCTTCGCCGAGCATGAGACCGAGCACGATGCAATTGCGGAAGGGGTGGGGGAAGGAAGAGTGGGCAGTAGGCAGTAGGCGGTTGGCAGTATCATCTGCTTTCAGCTTTCCGCTCTCAGCTTTGGCGTCGGGGCCAAAGAGCAACGTGCTGATGGCCAGCTGACTGTAAAACCACCCCCGGGTTTGGTCGATCGCTTCGCTGATGAAGTCGGCCGGCCATTGCTCGCGGAACTTGGCTTGGTTCTGGTGCGGATAGCCCCATTGAGCGAACGGCATCGCGCCGCTGTCGTACCAGCAGTCGATCACTTCCGAGACGCGCCGCATCCGTGCTCCCGGCGAGAACGGCGAATCGTAGGTGACGGCGTCGATGTACGGTTTGTGGACCCGCAAGTCGTCGACCAGTTTGGGATTCGCCTGCTTCGCCTTCAACCACACGTCGGTCCCCGCGATACCCGGCTTTTGCAGCAGTTCGTCGTAACTTCCGACCGCTTCTTGCCGTCCTGTCTTTTCGCATACCCAAATCGGCAGCGGCGTGCCCCAGTAGCGTTCGCGCGAGAGGGCCCAGTCGACGTTCGATTCGAGAAAATTCCCGAAGCGACCATCTTTGATGTGCTCGGGGAGCCAGTTGATCTCGCGGTTGTTCGCGAGCATTTGATCTTTGTACTGACTCGTTTTGACGAACCAGCTCTTGCGCGGGTATTGGATCAACGGGTCGTTGTCGGCTCGCCAACAAAACGGGTAATCGTGGAGGTATTGTTCTTGATGGAAAAGCAAGCCGTGACGCTTGAGATCGCGCTGAATGTCTTTGTCGCAGTCTTTGACCCAGCGACCACGACAAAACTCGGGACCGTCTTTCGTAAAGGTGCCGTCCGAAGCGACGGCGCAAATCAATGGAGGTCCCATGCCATCGCGAAACTGGGATTGCTCTCGCAACAACACTTGAAAGTCAACCTCGCCAAACGCGGGAGCGATGTGGACGATACCAGTGCCTGAATCAATGGTAACAAACTCAGCTTCGACCACTCGCCATGCTACGTGAATACGGCTCCCGGTACTCACGATAGTTGCGACCACTTCTCCCATCGGAATGGGATTGCCGGTATCCTCATTTCCGCTGTCCTTCTGCCAATAGTAATCAAACGGCGGCAGATACCGCTTCCCGAGCAAATCGGTCCCTTTGCACGTCGACAACACCTGCAACTCATGGCCGACCTTCTTGGCGATCGTTTCTACCAGCGCCGACGCGATGATCAGCTTGTCGCCGTGTGCAGGGGCACCCCCGGGTGTGTCACCCGGGGCTAAGGATTGGACGATCGAATACTCCAGGTCGGGATGTACCGCGGCGAACTGGTTGCTCGGCAACGTCCAGGGCGTCGTCGTCCACACGAGCAGGGACGTGTCGGTCGGCTTGCCTGCGTCGTCAAGCAGTGGAAACTTC
The DNA here is from genome assembly GCA_016794255.1 of Planctomycetaceae bacterium. Taxonomy (GTDB): domain Bacteria; phylum Planctomycetota; class Planctomycetia; order Pirellulales; family PNKZ01; genus JAEUIL01. The sequence continues at coordinate 3,273 of JAEUIL010000523.1, forward strand.
ACATACACGCTCGGATCGGCGACTTCACGATAGCCTTGGCCCACCTCGCCGCTGCTGAGTGCGGTGCCACCTTGGGCCCACCACCAGACGATCTTGTGCCCTTGATACAACAGCCCGCGGTCGAACAACGTCTTGAGCGACCACCACACGCTTTCGACAAACGTCTGGTGATACGTCACATACGCCGCTTCGAGATCGACCCAAAAGCCGAGCCGCTCGGTCAGCCGCTCCCACTGCTGCATGTACCGCCAGACGCTTTCCTGGCACTTGTGAATGAACGGCTCGACGCCGAACGCCTCGATCTCGGCCTTGGAGTGAATGCCGAGCTCTTTGCACACCTCGACCTCGACCGGCAGCCCGTGGGTATCCCAACCCGCCTTGCGTTCGCAGCGATAACCACGCATCGTGCGGTAACGCGGGAACAGATCCTTGATCGCCCGGGTCAGGCAGTGGCCGGGGTGCGGCTTGCCGTTGGCGGTTGGCGGTCCCTCGAAGAAAATGAAGGGCCCTTGCGGCGCCGGTCGGGCCAACGATTTCTCGTAAATCCGCCGCTCTTTCCAAAAGCGGATCACATCGGTTTCGAGGGTCGGAAAATGGGCGCTGCCGGCGACGGGCTGGAACATAATCTCGGACAGGGCATGGGGTTACGCGTGGTGAAACCCCTAATAGAACGAGCCCGGTCGATTTTTGCAATCGAGTGTCAGAGGAGGTGAGTAGGTGAGTAGGTGCATTGAGCGAGTGTCCTCGTAGATTCGGCCCAAACGACCGTTACTCTAAAATCTCGCTCATCACCCGGCCATCCGCCGCCAAAGTCTTCAGACCCAATAACCGCGCCGCCGTCGGGGCGACGTCGATGTTCTCGGCCTTGTCGACCTTCGAGCCCGCCTTGATCCCCCGGCCCGAGATCACACAAATGGCGTTCATCTGCGGGTTGGTCGTGATCAAGCCGTGCGAACCGAGCGACACTTTGCCCTCGACCTGCGTGGCGACGAACGCGTCCGACTCGGCTTGGGCCGAGACGGCGTAACCATCCTTGGCCACGATCACCAAGTCCGGCGCTTGCGAATACTCGCGCGGATGCGGCATGCCGTACTCAGCAAATTGGGCGGGTTCGAGCACCGCGGCGACACCCTCTTTGCCCGTGAACAGCTCCTTCGCCTGTTTTCGCAACGCCTCGACATTGCCCGGCTCATTGCAATACACCAAACCCACGCCCCCCTCGGGCACGACGTTCACCCGCGCCTCGGTGACCTTGTTCCCCGCGCCCACGGTCAGCAGCATTTCTTGTCGCAACAGCACGTTGGGCCGAATCGCCCTGGGCGTCAGCGCGAAACCATGGTCGGCCACGACAAACACCGTGGTCCGCTCGCGAATGCCGGCCTCGTCGAGCGCTTGCAACACCCGGCCCACGCAGGCATCGGCATACGCATTGGCCGTGTAGCTCGACGGGGTTTGAGCGCCGTAGGTGTGATGCGTCGAGTCGACGTTGAGTAAGTGCAGCAGCAACAGATTCGGCTTTCGCTGCCGAATGACGTGACACGCCGACTCGGTCCACCAGTGATCGCGGCCCACGACGCTGCTGGTGCCGAACGACTTGTCGGTCTCGTCGGCCAAGATCCCCGCAGCGACCAACTCGCTACGCAATCGCGGCGTGCTGTGGAGTACCGCCTCGGGCACGTCCGGAAAACTGTCGTCAAGCGACTTCGCGCCGCGCGTGCAGGGCCAGTTGATCTCGGCCGTCGTCAGACCCGCCGCATGGGCCACATCAAACAGCGTGGGAACCCGAACCAGATCTTGCTTGTCCTTCTTCGGATCGGTGAACACCGGCACGCCCGGAGCTCCGCGGACCAACACGCCATTGGCGAGCACGCCATGCTTCTCGGGCCGCACGCCCGTCACGAGCGTCGTGTGGTTCGGCCAAGTCACCGACGGGTTCGACGTTTTCATGCCACCGACGACATGCCCGCCCTCACGGGCCAAACGGCGAATGGTCGGCAGCGGCGACTTGGGATCGTCGAGCAGATACGCGGCCAATCCATCAATACTAATGATGACCACGTGTCGCGAGGGCTCGGCCGCGCGGGTCGCTGTCCAGGCAGCGAGCGTCAGGAGAGCCACAACCAATTTCAGCCAAGGTGCAACGATTTGAGCGCGGATCATACGACGTAACTCGTGCTAGCGGTGGGAATTGAGGCGGGAGTCACCATCCTAAGTCCCCTTCGCTAGCAACGCTAGTAACTTGAAATCGATCGCTCCACGTCTTCAGCCACGTCAGCATTTTGCCCGGCTTACCAAAATTGAACACGAAACTCTATAGAACCTCATGCGTCCGTTAGTGCTTGATACCAAGTCACTTACGTGGTCCGATCGTCCATCGATTCGTGTCCGACTTGCCCGAATCCATAAGAACTGATGCTTTGATGCTTGACCATCAGCAGAATCGTTAATATTATGAGTCGCTCGAATCGAATATTACCCTAACGCACTATTTGATTTCTTCATCCTGGCGACGCCCGTGCATCTCAAGAGCCTGAAAATCTTCTGCGATGTGGTCCGGCAGCGGAGCTTCTCGCGAGCCGCCGACGAGAACGATATTTCTCAGTCCGGAGCGAGCCAGGTGGTCAACCAACTCGAGCAAGGGTTGGGCGTCAAACTGATCGACCGCTCGAAGCGCCCTTTCGTCCTCACGCCCGAGGGCGAGGTGTATTACGAAGGTTGCCGGCAGGTGGTCGAGCGTTATTTCGCGCTCGAAGACAAAGTGCGGACCTTGCATCAAGAGGTCGTCGGTCGGGTCCGGGTCGCGTCGATCTACTCGGTCGGCTTGCACCTGATGAGCCGCTACCTGAAACAGTTCATGAGCCAGCACCCGAAGGCGAACGTGCGGCTCGAGTATCTGCACCCGGATCGCGTGTACCAAAGCGTCGAGGACGACGTGGCCGACATCGGTTTGGTCAGCTATCCGAAAAGCTCGCGCACCATCCAAGCGATTCAATGGCGTGAAGAACGCATGACGCTGGTGTGTGCGCCGTCGAATCAGCTCGCGCTCCGCGAACGAGTCAAGCTGAGCGAGCTCAACGGTCAAACCATGATCGGCTTCGACCATGGGCTGTCGATTCGTAACGAGATCGACAAGGCGCTCGCGAATCAAGGAGCCGAGGCCGATGTGGTGATGGAGTTCGACAACATCGAAACCATCAAACGGGCCATCGAAATCGACGCCGGCATTGGGCTGCTGCCCGAGCCGACCGTGATTCGCGAGGTCCAAGCTGGCACGTTGGTCGCCGTGCCGATCGAGGGTGAAACGTTCGTGCGACCGTTGGGCATCATTCATCGCCGGGGCAAAGAACTGTCTGCGACCGCGCAGCGGTTCATCGAATTATTGCAGCGCGAAGGCAAGAAGCTGAGCGAACAGGTTCCGCAAACCGGCGACGAGACGCACGACGATGGCGACAGCCACGCGGCGTCGGCAGCAACCGGCGAGGCGTCGAACGCAGTCGGTCCCGTTGCCGCAGGCAGTCATGGTGGACGACCCAGCAACGGCAGTCGTGCAGAGAGTGTCAAAGTGCGGGCTCTGGCCGGCGAATAAGGCCCGAGTTCCTCTATCCTTTCGGTGGTGTCGCCATGCAATCGAGTTCCAATTTTCTTCGTTCGTCCGAACCGGCCGGCCTGTACGATCCTGCGCACGAGCGCGATGCGTGCGGCGTGGGTTTCGTCGTCAATTTTCGTGGCGAGAAAAGTCACGCGATCGTGCGCAACGGCTTGCAGATTCTGGTCAACCTGGCCCATCGTGGTGCCACGGGCTGCGACCCTTTGACCGGTGACGGCGCCGGCATTTTGACACAAATCCCGCACGACTTTTTCGCGGCTAAGGTGCAAGAGCTGCCGCAGCCGTTCACCCTGCCGCAACTGGGCGACTACGGCGTGGGGACCGTGTTTCTGCCCACCGATCCCGCCGAGCGCACTTACTGCGTCGAGCGTCTGGAACACTACATCGTCGCCGAAGGGCAACGCTTGCTCGGCTGGCGCGATGTGCCGGTCGACAACAACCACATTGGCGAGACAGCCCGCGCAGTCGAACCGACCATTCGCCAAATCTTCATCGCCCGCGGCGACAAGACTCCGCCGAACATGTTCGAGTGGAAGCTGTACATCATTCGCAAGCAGCTCGAGAACGACGTCGCGGCCAGCGGCATGACGCAAAAGAAGTTTTGCTACGTGCCCAGCCTGTCGTCGCGGATCATGATCTACAAGGGACTCATGCTGGCCGATCAGGTGCAGGAGTTCTATCTCGACCTGGCCGATCCGCGGTTCGTGTCGGCGATTGCGCTCGTGCATCAACGCTATAGCACGAACACCTTTCCCACCTGGGATCTGGCGCATCCGTTCCGCTACATCGCGCACAATGGCGAGATCAACACGCTCCGCGGCAACAAGAACTGGATGCACGCGCGGCAGAGCATGCTCGAACATCCGGTCTATGGTCCCGACTTGAAGAAGCTCGGCGAGATTTGCCGTCCTGGCGCGAGCGACTCGGCCACGTTCGACAACGTGCTCGAACTGCTCGTGCTGACCGGTCGCAGCTTGCCGCAGGCGATGAGCATGATGGTCCCCGAGCCCTGGGCCGGCCACGAGTCGATGAGCGACGAGAAGAAGGCTTACTATGAGTACCAAGCGTGCTTGATGGAGCCGTGGGACGGTCCGGCTTCGATGGCGTTTACCGACGGCACCGTGATCGGCGCGACACTCGATCGCAACGGTCTGCGTCCGAGCCGCTATTGGGTCACAAAGTGCGGCATGGTCATCGTGGCGAGCGAAGCCGGCGTGCTCAACATTCCCGCGGATCAGGTCGAATCGAAGGGCCGGCTCCGCCCGGGCCGCATGTTCCTGGTCGATACCAAGCAAGGCCGGATCGTCTCGGACGACGAGCTTAAGAATTCCTTCGCGGCCGCCAAACCGTACCGCAACTGGATCAACGACAACCAAATCAAACTGGAAGATTTGCCCGAAGCCCCGAAGACCAACGGCGAGGCCCACGCCACCAATGGCAAAGCCGCGAACTCGTTGCTGCGGCAGCAACGCGCGTTCGGCTACACGCTCGAAGATCTGAAGGTGATCCTCGCGCCGATGGGGGCCGATGGCCAAGAGCCGCTCGGTTCGATGGGCACCGACACACCGGTGGCCGTGCTCTCAGATCGTCCGCAGCCGTTGTACAACTACTTCAAGCAGCTCTTCGCGCAGGTGACGAACCCGCCGCTCGATGCGATTCGCGAAGAGATCGTGACCTCGGTCATCACGACGATTGGCAGCGAAGGCAATCTGCTGGCCGAACAGCCCGAGCAAGCACGCCTGTTGCGGCTCGCCACGCCCGTGATCACCGACGACGAACTCGCCAAGATCAAGGCGCTCGATCGGCCGGGCTTCAAGTCGCGAACGCTCTCGACGTTGTTCCCGCGCTCGGCGGGCGCGGATGGCATGAAAGCTCGGCTCGACGCGTTGCAGGCCGAAGCGACCCAAGCGATCAAAGATGGCGTCACGCTGCTGATTCTCTCGGATCGTGGCGTGAACGCCGAGCTGGTGCCGATCCCCGCCTTGCTGGCGTGCAGCGGCGTGCATCACCACTTGATTCGCGAAGAGACCCGCACGCGCTGCGGGCTGATTATCGACAGTGGTGAGCCGCGCGAAGTGCAGCACTTTGCCTTGCTCACCGGCTACGGTGCGGGCGCGGTTTGCCCGTACCTCGCGTTCCAAACGCTGAAAGACATGGTCGGCAAGAATTACTTTGCCGAAGGCGCCGACTACAAGAAACTGCAAAAGAACTTCATCAAGGCGGTGAACAAAGGCTTGCTCAAAGTCATGTCCAAGATGGGCATCTCGACGCAGCAGAGCTACCGCGGCGCTCAGATTTTCGAGGCGATCGGGCTCGCCAAGCCGTTCGTCGACGAGTACTTCAGTTGGACCGCGACGCGGATCGAAGGCATCGGGCTCGATGTCGTCGCCAACGAGGCGATCCGCTGGCACGAGCACGCTTACCCGCGCACCGAGGTGCCGAACACGCTCGATCTCGACGTCGGTGGTCACTACGCTTGGCGTCGCAAGGGCGAAGCTCACGTTCACAATCCCGAGGTGGTGGCGAAGCTGCAGCACGCCACACGCATCAACAGCAAAGATGAGTTCAAGCGCTTCTGCGACTTGATCGACAAGCAAGAGAGGCAACTGCTGACCCTCCGCGGTCTGCTCGAACTGCGCTCGGCGGCGAAGCCCATTCCGCTCGACGAAGTGGAACCGGCCAGCGCGATCGTCAAGCGTTTCGCGACCGGGGCGATGTCGTACGGCTCGATCTCGAAAGAGGCGCACGAGACGTTGGCCATCGCGATGAACCGCCTCGGTGGCAAGAGCAACACGGGCGAAGGTGGCGAGGATCCCGAGCGCTATATTCCGCTCGAAAATGGCGACAGCAAGTCGAGCGCCATCAAGCAGGTGGCCAGCGGTCGCTTCGGCGTCACCAGCGAGTATTTGGTCAACGCTCGCGAATTGCAGATTAAGATGGCCCAAGGCGCGAAGCCGGGCGAAGGTGGTCAGCTGCCCGGCCACAAGGTCGACAAAGAGATCGCCCGCATCAGGCACAGCACGGCCGGTGTCGGTCTCATTTCGCCCCCGCCGCACCACGACATTTACTCGATCGAAGACTTGGCCCAGCTGATCCACGATCTGAAGAATGCCAATCGCGCCGCGCGCATCAGTGTGAAACTGGTCGCCGAGGTCGGCGTGGGCACGGTCGCGGCGGGTGTGGCCAAGGGCAAGAGCGACGTAGTGCTGATCAGCGGTTACGACGGTGGCACTGGCGCGAGCCCGATCACGTCGATCAAGCATGCCGGTATCCCCTGGGAACTGGGCTTGGCCGAGACGCATCAGGTGCTCGTGAAGAACGATCTCCGCGGTCGCATCATCGTGCAGACCGACGGTCTGATCCGCACGCCGCGCGACGTGGCCATTGCCACGTTGCTCGGTGCCGAGGAATGGGGCATCGCCACCGGCGCGCTCGTCACGATCGGCTGCATCATGATGCGCAAGTGTCACCTGAACACCTGTCCGGTCGGCATCGCGACGCAAGACCCCGACCTGCGAAAGAAATTCGCCGGCAAGCCCGAGTACGCCGTGAACTATTTCTTCCTCGTGGCCGAGGGCCTGCGCGAGATCATGGCCTCGCTCGGTTTCCGCACCGTGAATGAGATGGTCGGTCGTGTCGACATGCTCGACTCGCGCAAGGCGATCGAACATTGGAAGGCCAAGGGGCTCGACTTCTCGAAGATTTTGTACAAGCCCGAGGTGCCAGCCCATATCAAGACCTACTGTGCCGAGTCGCAAGATCACGGCATCGACAACTCGCTCGACGTAACCACGCTGTTGCCGCTATGCCGCGAGACACTCGAAAACGGCAAGCCGGTGAAGGCCGACCTGCCGATTCGCAACGTCAATCGCACAGTGGGTACGGTTTTGTCGAGCGAAATCACGAAGAAGTTCGGCGCGAAGGGTTTGCCCGAGGATACCGTGCAGCTCAACTTCCGCGGCACGGCCGGTCAGAGCATCGGCGCCTTTGCGGTGCCCGGCGTCACGATTCGTGTCGAAGGCGACGTGAACGACTATCTCGGCAAGGGGCTCTCGGGCGGTAAGTTGATTGTCTATCCGCCGCGCGAAGCGACGTTTGTGCCCGAGGACAACGTGATCGCCGGCAACGTGGTCTTGTACGGAGCGACCGACGGCGAGGCGTATATCCGCGGCATCGCCGGTGAACGGTTCTGCGTGCGTAATAGCGGCGCGTCGGCAGTCGTCGAAGGCGTGGGCGACCACGGCTGCGAGTACATGACCGGCGGCATTGCGGTCGTGCTCGGCGACACCGGGCGAAACTTCGCCGCGGGCATGAGCGGTGGCATCGCCTATGTGCTCAACGAAAAGGGAACCTTCAAGAAGCTCGTGAACCTCGAGATGGTCGAGTTCGAGGACCTGAGCAATCCGCAGGATGAGCAGCAGTTGCTCGGCCTGATCAAGAAGCATGTCGAGTACACCGGCAGCACCCGCGGCCAATATGTGCTCGACCACTGGTCGCAGCTCAAGAGTAAGTTCGTCAAAGTCATGCCCACCGATTACAAGCGGGCATTGGCCGAGATGGCGAAGGAACGACAACAGACCGCGGAGTTGGTCGGAAGTTAGACGGAAATCGACAACAAGACGGCGAGAAGGTCTGGGGGGAATGACGAATGTCGAAAACGAAATGACGAAAGAAGCCCGAAGTCAGAATGATGAATGAGAGCGGCCACACGCCTTCGTCATTCGTGCTTCGGCATTCCTTCGACATTTGAACTTCGACATTCGTCATTCCCTCCCCTTCCTCTCCCAGCACAACACAAAATCAACGTCGGCGGAGGTCGTTCATGGGTGATGTCAAAGGTTTCATGAAGCACAAGCGAGCGCATCATAGCAATGAAGCGCCGCAAGAACGCGTCAAGCACTACAACGAGTTTCTCCAGGTGCTCACCGAGCCCGAGATTCGCACCCAAGGTGCCCGTTGCATGGATTGCGGCGTGCCGTTCTGCCACACCGGCTGTCCGCTGGGGAACATCATCCCCGACTTCAACGACCTCGTGTATCGCGGCCAATGGCAAGACGCGCTCAGCCGACTGCATGCAACCAACAACTTCCCCGAGTTCACCGGCCGAGTTTGTCCCGCGCCGTGTGAAGCGGCGTGCGTGTTGGGCATTAACGAAGATCCGGTCGCGATCAAAGAGATCGAAATGACGATCGCCGATCGTGGCTTCGACGAGGGGTGGATCGTGCCCGAGCCGCCGCTCACGCGTACCGGCAAGAAGGTCGCCGTCGTCGGCAGCGGTCCCGCGGGCCTGGCTTGCGCCCAGCAGTTGAATCGCGCCGGACATCAAGTCACCGTCTTCGAACGGGCCGACCGTCCCGGCGGATTGTTGATGTACGGCATCCCGGACTTCAAGCTGGAAAAGCAGCGGGTCTGGCGACGTGTCGAACAGATGAAGGCCGAGGGGATCGAGTTCCGCTGCAACGCGAATGTCGGTGTCAACGTACCGACGCAGCAGTTGCGTGATGAGTACGATGCGATCGTGTTGTGTGGCGGCTCGACCGCTCCGCGCGATTTGCCGATCCCGGGCCGACAGCTCAAGGGGGTCCATTTCGCGATGGAGTTTCTGCCGCAGCAGAACAAACGCAACCAAGGCGACACGATCGGCGGCGACGTCGGTATCTTGGCGGGCGGCAAAGACGTGATCGTCATCGGTGGTGGCGATACCGGCAGCGACTGCACCGGCACGTCGAACCGTCAGGGAGCCAAGAGCGTCACGCAGTTTGAACTCTTGCCGCAGCCGCCCGACCTGGGTCACTTTCCGCGCAGCGCCGAGCGTCCTGCGGCGTCACCGTGGCCGTACTGGACGCTGATGTTGCGCACGAGCAGCTCGCACGAAGAAGGTTGCGATCGTCACTGGAGCGTGTTGACCAAAGAGTTCCGCGGCGACGAGTCAGGCCATGTGAAGGAATTGGTCACCTGCACGATCGAGTGGTACAAGGACGAGGCGACGGGCCAACAGAAGTTCAAGGAAGTGCCGGGCACTGAGAAAGTCTATCCCACGCAACTCGTGTTGCTGGCGATGGGTTTCCTCGGACCCGAAAAGCAAGGGCCGATTGGCGATCTCGGGCTCGAACTCGACCCGCGTGGCAATGTGAAGGCCAACCCTCAATATCAGACCAACGTCGACGGCGTGTTCGCAGCCGGTGACTTGCGGCGAGGTCAATCGCTTGTCGTCTGGGCGATTCACGAAGGACGCGAGGCAGCCCGCAGCGTCGACAAGTATTTGAGCGGCGTGACGCATCTGCCCAGCACCAACGCCGCCGATTACGCCTGGCGGTAAGCACACGTCGCGACGGCTTCTTGATCGCCTGAAATGCCGTGTGCCATGTCCACGTCTTCGTGGACATGATTCGTGCTCGGAAAAAGCATGGCCACGCGGACGTGGCCATGGCACACATTTACGATCGGGCCGAAAGTGCCACACCCGTGAGAGGGCAACTTTCCTGGTCGCTCACGAGATGCTGGCTGACGTGACGCGTTGACGGGGTGATCGCGGTTGGGGTGGTGCATCGGCCGATGGTGGCCGTTGCCGACTGTGCGCGAGCGACTGGCTCATCAGTTCGCGCAACGCATGCAGCAACCCGGGCGACTTGGTTTGCCGATACGGCGAGTCCGGCGGCAACTGCGCCATCAGCCGATGATGCGCTGCATCGAGCGCGTGATACGGCATGGCCGGGAACAAGTGGTGCAGCGCGTGATAGCGCAATCCCACCGGCGCCCACAGACACGTTAGCCACGGCCGCTCGGGATAGTTGAGCGAATCGAGCAGTTGCTCGAGAAACGTGAGCTCCCGGCCCGTATGCACAAACCGATGGGCCCCCATCGTCCGCACGTGGTTGAGATAAACCAAGCCAACGCCCATCAGATAATAGCGCACCACGATCTGCGAGGGGACCCAGCCGTTGTAAATCGCCAGCATTACGGTAGCGACCACCAAGAACGTGGCCACCTCTTGAATGCGCCAAACTTGCAGCTCTTTGTTCGTCGGCAACGGCCGAATGTACTCGGGATCCATGATCAGCGAACTGGCATGCGCGTGCAGCCAACGACGGAACGGCGGAATGAGCCAGCCCAACGGCGCGAGTACGAGAAATCGCAGCATCAACACCGGCGGCACGAACCACGGCTGCATGAGATACGCGACCACGGCCCACCACGGCTGACGTGCGAGCGGGAGATACTCGCCATCGCTCGCCGTGCCATAGGTTCGTTTGGCGTGATGTTCCACATGGGTGTAATACGTGAACGACGGCACCATGAACGGAATGCCGCACAACAGATTCCACACCACGCGGAACGAGTTGAACGCCGCCCCTTTGAGATGCACGAGTTCGTGTGTGAACGAAACCGCGCGATAGAACGCAAGCACCGCCACGACATAGCCCGTGATCGCGCCGACTATATGCCACGGACCTAAGTCAGCAGCACCTGCTAGCAATGCTAGTCCGATGTAGCCGATCGACATCGTGAGTAAGAAGTCGATCCAGTACACCGCGGGGCGGGGTTCGAACAAATCGCGGACGATCTGCCGAGCCTGAGCGACGGAAAACTCCGCGGATTCGTGCGTATCCGAGTATGTTTCAGGCATGTTCGTCATCTCTAACAATGCTCAGTGTGGTGGCAATGCTAGCGCAATCAAAGCCTTGAATCGTCAAACAACGATCAGGTCTTTATTACTATATCGATCAGGACTTCGTGAAAAAGTATGAGGTCTCGAAAAGACCAGGTCGTCAGATGTATTGGTCTAACCAAGCGGCGTCAAGACGAAGTGGTAAGACAATAAACGTTGTCATTGCTCATGGGGCAAATGCAATGCATAGGTGTGGCAAACAGCACCGCAGCTGAAACCAATACACTACATGCAACATTCCGCTTCGTACTGTTACTCGCATGGCTGACATGGATCAACGCCAAAAGCCCGTCGTCTCTGGGTGAGAGAACCGACGGGCTTGGCACCTACGTTCGCGTCGATCGAGTTCCTGATCTTCGCGGACTATACACGACCCCAGTTGACTTGGCCCGTGTAACCGAACAGTTGAGCCGGGGTGACCGTCACCAAGCCGTCGCTGGTGTTCGAGTCACTGCCGCGACCGTCGTAACCCCAAGGGTTGCGGAGGACCACGCTCGTGATTTGGCCAGCCGAGTTGCGGTTGAACGAGTAGACCGTGTACATGTGGCTGTTCACGAGCGGAGCGCCACTGCCGGTCAGGACACCGACCGTGACCGATTGATAGGTGTTCCAGCGGTTGTACATGTCGTTGACCATCTCGGTCGCGTTGGCATAGCTCTTGATGCTCTTCGCACCGGCCGAGGCCGAGTTGAAGGCGCGGTTCACTTCGACGGCCCAGCCGCCATCGAGCGAAGCGTAGCTGTTGGCTCCGGTGCGATAGTGAGCGTAGGCCTTCTCAACGATCGCGACCCACATGCTGTTCTGCAAACCGAAGTTGGCATTGGCCGGAGTGGTGCTGTAGATGTTGGCGACCGGCAGATCGTCGTCGACGCGGTAGAAGCTGTTGCCCAACCGCACGCCGTAGGTGCCGTCATTGAAGTCCACGACGTTCTCACGGATCGCATCGGCTCGGTCGAGTGCCACCGCACTCAAACCGGCGAGCATCCAGCAGTCGCCGAGGTTGCCTTGGCGGATATCATCGAACCGCGGACCGCTGGTCGAGAACAACGGGTTGTTGGCGAAGCGTTTGTACGTTTGACCGCTCAAAGCCGTGGGATCGGTGATGCGATCGCCGTTCAGGGTGCGATCGGCACCGTTGGTGAAGCTGGCGATGTTCTGAATCTTGTCGGCCGAGGTGGCACCGACAATCCGATCGGTCGAGCTACCGACGCGGTCGACCCAGAACACGTCGTTGCCCGCGTTCCCTTCGACATAGTCGCCGAAGGCACTGTCGATGGCGATGATTACGTCGTTGCCATCGCCAGCCCACATGGAATCGTTGCCCAACTGGCCGTTGAGTTGGTCGTTGCCGGCGTCGCCCACGAGTTGATCGTCGCCATTGCCGCCGAGCAGCACGTCGTTGCCGTTGCCACCCCAGGCACGGTCGTTGCCATCGCCACCGTCGAGCGTGTCGTTGCCATCTTGGCCGACGAGTTGGTCATCGCCAATCATGCCGAAGATCACGTCGTTGCCCGCACCACCGAAGAACGTGTCGTTGCCGCTGTAGCCCCGCATGGTGTCGTTGCCCGCACCACCGTCGAAGTAGTCGGCAGCACTGTAGCCCTCGAGATAGTCGTCGCCGCCGTTGCCATACGCCTGAACCGGCATGGTCGAGAAGTTGTTCACGAACCGGTCGTTGCCGGCTCCACCTTGGAATTGAACGCGGCCGACCGAGCTGGTGGCATAGGACCACTGACGATTCGTGCCCAGGTCGTGAATCACAGTGTTCGCACCCGACTGACGCACCTCGACGTTCGAGGCGACGTTGTCAGTCTTCACGACAAGCGTCGAACCGCTGAAGAACAGCGAGTTGACCGACATCAGGCGGCGCTCCTCGAGCGGCTCGACGTTGAGCTTGCGTTGGTTGAGGGTCTTGTTGCGGGCCTTGGTGCTGGTGGCGAAAAGCTTGGTGATTCCGAACATGGCTGGGTCTCCCTACAGTGCCGGCGATTGGAGAGAGCGATCGGCCGAGACAAGGAAAGCGGCACTGCTTGCTTTCGTGTCCGATCCGGCGATCGTTCGTGGTTGGTTCATGCCAACCCTTGAAAGCACGCGCGGTGCCATGAGTCGTGCGAGAGGGACCGGATCACCCGAAAGGCGTTATCAGAAACGCACTTAGCGTCACAAGCAGAATTTTTAAGACGACAACATGCCCGAGAATAATGTTGTCAAAAATGCGACATTCGTCGCCGATCTGAACTCACTTCAACCCGAATCGGTTCTCTGCAGTGGGGTTTATGACGACGAAACCAAAGATTGGCCTGACACTACGCCCAGGAACAATCCGAATCTGCACTCACAATATGCCACCTAATTTATGCATATTGTCGCAGAAGCGATACACTCATCCGAGTGCTGCGGCGATCTCGGCGCAAACCCCGTCGTCGGGCTCGACGAGTAGTCGTTGTTCGAGACTTCGCCGGGCGGCGTCGTGCGAACGGAACCGGCCGAGTCCCCAAGCGGCCGCGCCGCGGACCAACGGCTCGCTGTCGGCCAAGCCCCGGATCAACGCCGGAATTGCACCCTCATATCCGCTGTTGCCCAGCACAATCGCGGCGTTACGCAAGACACCGCGTCGCTTCGCGCGCCACAACGGCGAATGACGGAATCGAGCGCGAAACTGGTCGTCGCTCAGCTCAAACAGCCCGTTCAAATCGAGCGGATTGCTCTGCGTGTGTGGCGTGAACGCGGGCTCGTGTACCGTCGGCACCTTGTGATTCCACGGACAGACGTCCTGGCACACGTCGCAGCCGAAGACCCAGTCGCCGAGCGGCTCACGCAAATCCGCCGGGATCGGGCCGCGTAGCTCGATCGTCAAATAACTGATACAGCGTCGCGCATCGAGCACATACGGGGCGACAAACGCGTCGGTCGGACACGCATCGAGACACGCGCGACACGTGCCGCAATGATCGGTGCCATGCGGCGGATCGTAGCTCAATTCGGCGTCGGTAATCAGCGCCGCTAAGAAGAACCAGCTACCCCACTGGCGATTGAGCAGCAGCGTGTTCTTGCCAATCCAACCGAGACCCGCGAGCTGCGCGAACTCGCGCTCCAGCAGCGGGGCAGTATCCACGACGCCGCGCGCACTCGCGCCGGGTTGCGCGGCTCGCAGGTAATCGGCCAACTGATGCAGCCGGTCGCGAATGACATCGTGATAGTCGTCGCCCCAGGCGTAGCGTGATACGCGTCCTTCGCCAGCTTGCGGCGCGGTCGGCTCCACCGTGCGATACGGCAGCGCCAGCATGACCACCGAGCGAGCCCCGGCCAGCACGTGCTCGGGATGTTCATACGCCGCAGCACGATCGGCCAGATAGTGCATCTCGCCGGCATATCCGGCCGCCAGCCACTCGCGAAACTGCTCGAAACCGGCTGACGCCACCGCCGGCGCGATCCCCACCAGCGGAAAACCGAGCCGCCGAGCCTCGTTCCGCACGCGGTTGGTGAGTTCTCCAGCGGAATTTGCAGGGAACATGGGCGTTGTCACGGCAGGAGATCGGATTACGCTGGATAGAAAGACTGTAACGATTCCCCAGACTTGCGCTCAACCCTGAGGTATTTACCATGCGAAAGCTGCTCGCGATCTGCGTCGTGGTTGCTCTGACTCCATTGTTCGCGACGACCCCAGCGGCCCAAGCTCAATACTGGGGATCGGCCTTTGCCGGGTTCGGCGGCTACTATCCGTTCTATGTGCAAGAACGCGTCCCCTATTTCGCGGTTCACCCGCCGGTCTATTACAGCACGCCGATCGCCCGCAGCTATGGTCACAGCCCGTATGCGTATCCCTCGACGTTGTGGCATGTGCCGCGTCTGCGCACGCTGGCGGTCGCCAATCATCACGTGGTCGCCGTGCCGCAAGTGCTGGCATCGCTGGAAGTGACGCCATTCCAGCCGCAGGTGATCAAGAACCCGCACGTGAAGTAACGTGGCTGAGTTAACAGGATTAAGGCAACGCTATCTGTCGTAGCCGAATTCGCCAGAATTCGGGCGGCGACCGAATACAGCTTCCACCCGAACTCTGGCGAGTTCGGCTACGTGGCGATTCTCTTACGCCAAATGGTTGGCGACACAAATCGATCTAGCGTCGACAACAGCGGTCGCTATGATACCGCCCCCGCAACCGAGCGGGGCACGACACGGTGGTCGTGCATCTGGGGGCAGTCGAACGGAGTCGACTCATGCGATGCGTGCGATACCTGTTGCTCGTGACAGCGTTGCTGGCGACTTCGTGCCGTGGGCAACAGCAGCAGTACGCGCCAACCGTGATGGACCCGTTCCTCATCAATCGGCCCACCACCGTACCTCCGCCGGCCACCGGCACCGTGCAACCACTCGGCACGATTCAGCCCTACGATCCCAACACGATCACGGTTCCGCCGACAGGCGTGTTGCCGCCGACCTCGCAGCCAATGCTGCCGGGCACGGTTCAACCGATGCTGCCGTCGACCGGCCAGTCTTGGGTCCCCTCGCAAGGCTATCCTCGCTAAGCCGCGATCAGAAGCCGATCCCGTTTTGGTGACGCGTGCCATGTCCACGTCTTCGTGGACATGCGTTTTCACCGGGGAGCATGCCCACGCGGCGTGGGCATGGCACACGCGATCAGAAGCCGATCGTTTTTTGGCATCGCAACGACATTGCTACCTCAAGCAGCAATGTGCGATGGGACTCACTGCTTTCGTCACCACGAAGCATTCATGGACCTGCAGGCAGTGGTAGTCGAACGATGCTTGTGCAGTTAATCTTTCGATAACCGTCACACCTTTTCGGATTGGGCGTTTTTCCTCAAAGACTCTGAGCCTGGGCGTCACAGCAGGCATCGCCAGCATCGCGAGCACATCCGTTAAAAAACGACTCGTGGTTGCAACTCCTACTCAACTCATCTTCGCCAGCAGTCCGAAGAAGTGAGTAACCGTGTCTGGCGCGACAACCGTTGTCATCGCGACAACTGGCAGTTTCGCAACACGAAGCCTCGACCAGATGGTGATGTGCGCAATTCGCGCCGCGGTGACCCGACCGCGACTATCGGAAACCAAGGACGGTGCTGCCATTATGACCCAACACCAACATCAGCGTGTGAGTTTCCGCCGCTCGCTGTGGCGACGTTCGCTAACCCTAGCCGCACTGGGGTTAACCACGTTGACCGGCCAAACCTGGGCCCAGAACCCGGGGCAATATCCGACCCCGGGGCGTCCGAGCGTGATT
>JAEUIL010000547.1 GCA_016794255.1 Planctomycetaceae bacterium
GTTGACGAGAGATACTTCGCAGTCGATCCAAGCGTTGGAAGGAATCGGAGAGATGCGTGGGAGATGTAATCTGACATTGCCTTTCCTCCTGTCTTTCTCTCCGTGACCTCCGTGTTCTCCGTGTTTCAATCCGTATTCTCCGTGTCCCAAATCCCCGCCCCACCCTCGACAATTCCCCCTATCTGGGTAAAGTGGAACTAGGGAGTCGGTGACAGGCTCAGGGGACTGTCGCCGTGCACCCATTGGGACGTGCTTATGCTTTTCTCACCACGGGCAAAAAATCGCGAGCTGGCGGAGCTTTGCCGCCGGTTGGCGATTTCGTTGGAAAGCGGCATCGAGGTTCGCAAGATTTTTGCCCGCGAGGCTGACGCCCGAACGTCCGGCACGCTGCGGCAACGCGTGCGTCTGATCCAGGAGCGTGTCGCGGCGGGTCAGAGCATTGCCGACGGCCTCGAAGCGACCGGCGATTATTTTCCTCGCTTGTTCCGCGAACTGGTGAAAGTCGGCGAGCAGACCGGCCATCTCGATCAAGTCTTTCGCCATCTCGCCCAGCACTACGAGCATCAAGAATTGATGCGCAAGGAGTTCGTCTCCAGCATCGCTTGGCCACTGATGCAATTGTTCATCTCGGTCTGCGTGATCGGACTCGTGATCTGGGTCTCCGGCTTTATCGAGGGCAAGGACTTCAAGGGGCGCGACATCGATATCCTCGGCTTCGGGCTCAAGGGGAGCTCGGGCGCGCTGACGTACTTTCACATCGTCGCTTGGGTTGTGATCGGCGTGATCGTGCTGATCCAGTGCATCAAACGTGGCGTGTTCTGGGTCCGCCCGTTGCAGCGCCTGATTATTCAGGTCCCGTATCTCGGCACGGCATTAGAAACGATGGCGGTCGCGCGGTTTGCGTGGTCCTTGCATCTGACCACCGAGTCGGGCATGGGGCTGCTCAAAGCGTTGCCTTTGTGTTTGCAGACGATGCAGAATGCCCGTTATTCGGATCACATCGGTCCCATCGTCGCAGGCGTGCAGCGTGGCGACACCTTGACCGAGACGCTCTCGGCGACGCACGTGTTTCCGCTGCGGTTTCTCGATGCCGTCGAAGTGGGCGAGCAGAGCGGTCGGTTGCCCGAGACGATGGAACTGCTCAGCGTGCAGTATCAAGACGAGTCGCGCCGCGCGATCAAAGTGGTGATGCAAGTCGCCTCGTGGCTCGTCGCCCTCGCCGTGATGGGCTTCATCGTGTTCTTCATCTTCCGCATCGCGTCGTTCTATTTGGGCATGATCAACGACGCCATGCAGATGTAACGACGAACCAGGCCCGTCGCGTCTCGTAGACTTACCGTTGATCGAACGTCGCGATTTCGAGATTGATCAACTCGTCGATCAGATCCGCGGCGGAGTGCGGGCGACGGAGTGGATCCTTAGCCAGCAGTTGATGCGCGAGCTTGGCCACGTCGCTGGGAACGTCTGACGCGAGCATTCGCAGATCTTGCGGCCGATCCTCGCGGTGCATCCGCAGCAGCTCGTCGACCCGCGGCGCGTAGAACGGCGGGTGACCGGTGAGCGTTTCGTAGAGCGTGACGCCCACGCTGTACAGATCGCTGCGCACGTCGGGCGGCTGCGAACCGGTGATCTCGGGCGGGGCGTACGTCGCCGTGAATCGCAAGCAATCGTCGAACGACGTGACCCGTTCGCCAATGCGACGGGCAAAGCCCAAGTCGATCAGCGTCACATGACCCCGCGGGCTGACGAGCACGTTGTCGGGCTTTACATCGCCGTGCAACCAACCCGCCGCGTGCAATGCCCGCAGGGCCTCGACGAGCTGCCGCACGATCCAAAGCGCTTGCGGAACCTTGAGCCGGCCCCGCCGCACGATCGCGGCGAGCGTTTCGCCCTGGAGCCACGGAGTGACGACATAGCGCGGCTTTTCGGCCAACTCGCTCGACAGCACGGCCACCAAGTGCGGGTCGCTCACCGTTCGGCCCACGAGCGACTCGACCGCCAGCAACTCGATCGCCGCCGGGACATGATCCCAACGCGGCAGCAGTTCTTTGAGCGCGTAGCCGGCCGTGCTCGCCGAGTCGCGTTCGAGCGGTCGCACCTGATGCACGCGGAACATCGCCCCTTCGTGGACTTGCCGCACAAGTTCCCACGGGCCGATCGACGGCACGACGGGCTTGGTCGCGGGCTGAAACGTGTTCAGCCGCAAGCCGACATGCGTGCGAAGCGGGGGTGGTGGCAGCATGAGAGTTCCGAGGATTGGGCAGAGTTTGACGCTCTTCGAATGACATCGGCTCGTTTCGCCCGCGGCGATCACCTTGCTGGCTCTGCTGCCGCACCGTGGGGCATGTATTTCGTTGGGCTTGAATGTGTGCCATGTCCACGTCTTCGTGGACATGCGTTTTCACCAGGAAACATGCCCATGCGGACATGGGCATGGCACACAATTCAGTTAAAAGGCTTTGCTACTTGACGATCTGCTCGCTTGTGAGCCCCCCGCGGGCGTTTTAGAATCGCGAGATTCGTTCTTGGTAGCATCGCATCTCT
>JAEUIL010000549.1 GCA_016794255.1 Planctomycetaceae bacterium
GTGCCGACAGGCGCGTACGCTCGATCGAGTCGCGGAACTACGGCGACTGTTCGCGCGAATTACTGCCGGAGTAAACGACCCGCGCGAACAAGTGCTGCGCTGCCTGACGTTTGCTCAGCGGCAGTTTTATCATCACTTCGCAGGCCAACCGATGCAGCGACACAATCTGTCGGTGCTCGATCCGCTGGCAGGTTTGCTGCTGGGCTTTGGTCGATGCGGCACGGTGGCGCGATTTTTGGTCGATTTGTTCGAGTGCAACGGCCTGCCCGCGCGGTTGCTACTGGGCGCGTGTCACACGTCGGCCGAAGTGCTCGTCAACGATCGCTGGGTGCTCGCCGATGCGAGTCTTTATCCGCCTGGAATAGCCCCGCAGAATGACGCCGGCGATTTGTTATCGATCGACGAAGCCGCACACGATCCTCACGCCCTCGATCGTTGCCCGTCGTACATCAACTATCATCATGAGTACATCGAGGCATTCCTGCGTCAGTATCCCGAAGCCGATGCGCCAATCGGCAAGTATCTGCGTGCGCCGGTGCTCCCGTCGACCGGATTCTTCGGTCGGGAATTTTTTGAACGGAGCGGGCGCACACCGGGGCTGATCGAGCGGCATCGCAAGATGGGTACGCCCGAGGATTGGAATCGCGACGACAACTTTGGCTGGCTTTCGGGTGCGGATGTCGCGAAGCTGCAAGCTCTGGCCACGCCTACCATTCAACGGCCCGAACAGGTGAGACGTGTTTGGCGCTCGGGCGACAAGCTCTGCTGGGCACGACCCTACACGTGCGATCCCACACAAGCCATTCGCTACCGGATCATCACTCGGCAAACGCCGCGGGCGTGGAGTTACGATCAATTGCCGAATGGGGGCCGTTTCGAGGTCGAGGGAAAGCGGGCATTCTCAAGT
Organism: Planctomycetaceae bacterium; assembly: GCA_016794255.1. Classification (GTDB taxonomy): domain Bacteria; phylum Planctomycetota; class Planctomycetia; order Pirellulales; family PNKZ01; genus JAEUIL01. Next base: position 908 of record JAEUIL010000549.1, read on the forward strand.
CGGGAGTCGATCCTGTTGAAGGATTTGCCCGAAGGACAGTGGTTAACCATCATGGCCGAAATTGATGAACCGAGAGCCAGCAACTGGTTCTACCTCCCGTCGGTCGAGTTCGACTTGGCGCAGATCGAGTCTGTGATGCCGGTCCCTGCGCCGCACTGGACCGGCGATCGGGTTACGAGCGGTTGACGCCTCTGGGGCGCGGCCGAAAGCTAGCCTTCCGCCCTGCTAACTGCTATGTTTTTTCGCGGAAGCAAATTGTCCCTCGCCGCCGCTAGGTCTTCATGTTTAAGCAACTTGGGCAATCAGGACTGCGTTGGTTCGCCAAGCGCCTAGCCCCTTACATACCGGCCGGTCCGCTCGCTGAGAATTTGCCTGAGCTGCCACCCCTGGGCACCGGCGACACGGGTTCAATGAGCCACGCCGCGAAGAGCAACGGCAAAGCGACCAGGCCAAAAGCGATTGGTTCGATCGAAGATCCCGCGTTGTACGACGTGCTGAATGAGATTTACGAGCGCGTCCACCGGCTACATGTGCTCGTCAACGAGGTGTTCGACGGCGGGTTGCTGCTGCGTTTGAACCGCGCCGAGCACAACATTCAGGTGATGCAGAACGCGGTCAACGGCATGGAGCAAACGCTGGCCGTCTTGCAGCATCAGCAACAACAAGCGCAATGGGGTGTGCGGCGTGAAATACTTCGTCAGCGCCGGGCGCTCGCAAATCCACGTCCCCACTCCCCTGCCCCGGCGATCAAGTCCGGCAGTAAATCGTTCGCCGAGTCGCTCGCCGCGCTCGAACCGTTGGCACCGCAGGCATACGCGATTTGGAAACCGCTCTTGGACGTGAACGCCGATGCCTACGCCGGCTTTCCCACGCATAGCTGTAGCGTCGCCGGTCATGACATGGCCGAGCTGTTCGGTTGCTTTCTCGCGCCGCTCTTGCACGGCACGGTGCTCGACATTGGCTGTGGACCACAGCCGGTGCCATCGTACTTGGCGAACTATCCCGTCGAATCGATCGCGGGGCTCGATCCCCTCGCGGCGCCGCATCCGTTCGTGTTTCACCACGGCGTCGCTGAGTTCTTGCCGTGGGATGACGCCTCGTTTGATCTGGTGATCGCTGCCACGTCGCTCGATCACGTGCTGCTGCTCGATCGCAGCGTCGACGAGTTTCGCCGCGTGCTGCGACCCGGCGGACGGTTTGTCACCTGGGTCTCGTTTGTCGCCGGCGCGCCGGAATACAACCCGTATCGCGCGGATGTGGGCCAAGAGGATGAGTTTCACCTCTTCCACTTCGATCGGCCGTGGTTCGAGAGCACGATGCAGCGGCACTTCAAGATCGACGAGTCGTTCGTCTTCGATTCGCCGTACGATCAGGCGTTCTATAGCTTGTCGCTCAAGTAGTCCGCTCGATCCAAGCCGGCGACTCTGTCGCCGGAGGGCAGCGTCTCCACACCATCTCGCCGCTTACCCAAACAGCGCCCGCAGGCAGATTTGCGACCAGGTCTCGAAGCCGCTCAGGTCCTGGAGCATCTCCTGCACGTCGCGAAAGCCGCATTCGATCATCTCGGCTTCGCGCGGCGCGACGAGCGGACGTTCGACGTCGTAGATATGCACGACGCCCAGGTGGACCTTGCCCACTTCGCTCTCGTCATCGTTGATCAGACCGACGCAACGGCCGGTGTACGGCGTGTCGATCTGCACCTCCTCGGCCAACTCGCGTCGCAAGCCTTCGTCGTAAGTCGCGGCGCTGTGGGTGCCGGCTTGCGTGTCGAGCGTCGAGATATGCCCGCCGATGCCGACGCTCCGTTTCGCATGCAGACGCCCCTCCCCCTGCCCTTTGCCCCGCGTGTACTGAAACACTTGATCGCGACCGTTGGCGTCGAGATGCCGAAAGATCACGTACGGAATGAGTTGCTTAAACGACGGATCGACCTCCATCTCAGGCCGCGGCCGATAGCTGACATGCGCGGGATCGAGCAATTGCGTCAGATACCGATCCGTGTCGGTCGAAAAACCTTGAAAGTGACCGAGCGAGTGAAAGACCGCGGTCGGGACAACCAGCACATGTTCAACAGGAGCATCAGCCACGGTCAATTCTCTCGGCGAAAAGGACAGGTCCAACGAACATCATCACGCGGACGATCAATATACGGACTCGCCCGCCTCACCGCGAGGACCCACGTTAGGCACAAGACACATGCCCCAACGTTTACAGAATCAGCATCGCGTCGCCGTAGCTGAAAAACTGATACTCCTCGGCGATCGCTTCTTGATACGCTCGCAGGATCAACTCGCGGCCGCCGAAGGTGCAGACGAGCACCAATAGCGTGGTCTTCGGCAGATGAAAGTTCGTCAGCAACGCGTCGACCATCCGGAACTGATACGGCGGATGTATAAACAGCGATGTCTCGCCCGCAAACGGCGCGAGCTGTCCCGACGGGCCGGCCGACTCAAGCAATCGCACGCTCGTGGTTCCGACGGCGATCGCGCGTCCGCCCGTAGCGCGACGTTGGTTCACCAAATCGGCGGTGGCGGCGTCGATCTGGCCCCACTCGCCGTGCATCGTGTGCTCCTCGACCACGTCGCTCTGAATCGGTCGAAACGTGCCGAGCCCCACGTGCAGTGTGACCCTCGCAATCCCCACGCCACGTTTGCCGATCCGCCGCAACAAATCATCGGTGAAGTGCAAACCGGCCGTCGGAGCCGCGACCGACCCGGGATGTTTGGCGTACACGGTCTGATAACGCTGCCGGTCCTCGTCGACCATCCGGCCATCGCGAATGTAGTGCGGCAACGGAATCCAACCGACGCGGTCGAGCAACTGTAGCGCTGGTTCGGTCGAGTTGGGAATTCCCAGCCACTCGCCGTCGGCCTGCTTTTCGATTAACCGCAACTCAAGCGTATCGCGGCCGTCGTTGTCGATCAACGTGAGCTGTTCGCCCGGCTGGAGCTTGCCGCGCGTCGTCCCCAGCAATCGCCAACGGCCTTGCTCGTCGCTCGAAACGTACAAACCTTCCCATCGACCGCCGGTCGCCGTGCGACGTCCGACCAACCGGGCCGGTACCACGCGGGTTTCGTTGATGACGAGGCAATCGTCGCGTTCGAATAGCTCGGGCAGGTCGCGAATGAAGCGATGATCGATCGTGCCCGTGCGGCGATCGACGACCATCAGCCGGGCGTCGATCCGCTGCGGTCGCGGATGTTGGGCAATCAACTCGCGGGGAAGTTCGTAGTGGTAATCGTCGAGTCGCGTCATGCCGGGCACCGTCGCCGTGGGGAAAAATGGGAACGGCGAAGTATACGAGTCCGCCGGGCCGCGTCGAGTTCGATTTTGCTCGGTTCCGAACTGTCAAGACTGTCTGTTTGTGCAGAAAAAAATGATCGTCGGACGTGGGAAAAATCTCCTTGACGAAAGGGACTTTGTGGGTATCCTTGGCTCTCAGTGGTGAGCAGTGGGGATGAGTGGTGATTCCAATGTTGTTGACCGGAACGTTTCCGCGATCGGTCGACGAAAAGCAACGGATCGCCATCCCGAAACGGGTTCGAGATTCGCTCAATCTGGGCGAATCGACCGAACTGTTCATCGGACCAGGTACCGACGGATCGTTGGCTCTCTACACCAAGGAAGGTTTAGAAGCCTTTGCTCAGCGGCTCCAGGCGGCTTCGCCCGCGCAACAGGACGTGCGCGCGTTTCACCGAGTCTTCTACGCACAAATCGAACAAGTCGACCTCGACAGTCAGGGACGCATCCGTGTGCCCCCCGGCCTGGCTCAGTTAGCCGGCTTGACTCACGAGGCGGTCTTGATCGGCGTGCAAGATCACTTGGAACTATGGGACAAGGAGCGTTGGGAACAGTACCTCGGTCAGCGTCGCGCGAACTTTGACCAGTTAGCCGAGAAGGCATTTGGCCAAGCGTCAGCGACGAG
>JAEUIL010000560.1 GCA_016794255.1 Planctomycetaceae bacterium
AATCCGGTCGCGCGTGCCGACGTACTGGCGAAAGCGCGTGTGCCCCTGTGCATCATTCACGGCGATGTCGACAAGGTCGTGCCGCTCGAGGCGAACTCGGCCGCGCTGGTCGAGGCGTATCGCCGAGCGGGCACTAGCGACGTGGTCAATCTGATCGTTCCACCTGGCCAGGGCCACAACTACTGGGAAGGCTTCTTTCGGTGCGAGGCGTTGATCCAATTCGCGATCGCTCAGGCCAAGGGCAAACCGGCCCCCGCGGCAGCGTCGCAAGCGGTCGCGCCGTTCCCCGGCAAGACGAGTGACTGGCAGGGCTTCACCCGCTACGAGTTTGAAGTCGACGGCAAGCCGGTCTCGGTGGTGACACCGGCTCAACCGGCGGCTGGTCGGCCGTGGGTGTGGCATGGCGAGTTCTTTGGTCACAAACCGGCACCCGATGTGGCGTTGCTCAAACGTGGCTTTCATATCGTCTACATGCGAGTGCCCGACCAACTCGGCTCGCCGATTGCCGTGGCTCACTGGAACAAGCTGTATGCCGAGCTCACGAGCAAGTATGCCTTCGCGCCGAAGGTCGCGCTCGTCGGCCTGAGCCGGGGCGGGCTGTACTGTTACAACTGGGCGGCAGCGAATCCCGACAAAGTGGCGTGCATTTACGGCGACGCGCCGGTCTGTGACTTCAAGAGTTGGCCGGGCGGTAAGGGCAAGGGCAAAGGGAGTCCGCGCGATTGGCAATTGGTGCTCGAACGCTACTCGTTTGCGAACGAAGCCGCGGCGCTAGCGTATGACAAGAACCCGGTCGACAACCTCGCGCCGTTGGCAGCGGCCAAGGTGCCGCTCTTGCACGTCTACGGCGATGCCGACGAGGTCGTGCCGTGGGATGAGAACACCGGCGTGATTGCCGAGCGCTATCGCAAGTTAGGTGGCTCGATCACGCTGATCGCCAAGCCCGGCGTGGGGCACCATCCGCATGGGCTCGACGATCCGACGCCGATCGTCGAGTTAATCGAGCGTCACTCGCAACCCCATGGAGCCAAGCCGCAACCATGAACGTGACGCCTCGCACTTTGGTTTGGCTCACGATGCTGTTATTGTCGGTCTCGTGTGTCGACGCCGCTGAATTAACGCCGTCTGAGAAGTCGCTGCAAGAAATTCTCGGGCCGGGGACACCCGATCCCATTCCGCTGTGGACGACGGAGATTCCTGAGTTCAAAACCGACGCGCCGCCGGAAACAGTCGAAGCTCGCGGCACGATCCGCATGGTGTCGGTCCCCACGATCAGCCCGTATTTGGCGCCTGCCGACAAAGCGACGGGCATGGCGATCGTGGTGTGTGCCGGAGGTGGTTACGGCGGCCTCGATTGGAAGACGCATGTGGTGTACGCCGCGCAGGTGTTCAACCCGCTCGGCGTGGCCGTGATCGGGCTCAAGTACCGCACTCGCCCGCCGAATGGCACGACGAACGCCGATATTCAACGCATCGCGCTGCTCGACGCGCAACGGGCCATCCGTCTCGTGCGGCACCGCGCGGCCGAGTGGAAACTCGATCCCCGACAGGTCGGTATCGCCGGTTACTCGGCCGGAGCGAACTTGGCCATCAACTCGGCGGCGAATTTTGATTCGGGCCGAGCCGACGCGACCGATCCGATCGAGCGTCTGAGTTGCCGACCTGACTTTGCGATCGGCGCAGCGACATGGCATTGGCGACAGCGCGAATCACCGTTTCGTTTCCAGGCCACGGCTCCGCCCGTGTTCTTGCTGCATGCCACGAACGACGGCATCAACGGCGGAGCGCCGATCGAATTGCCCAAAGCGATCGCGGCAGATTTGCAGCAACTCGGCGTGCCGGTGAAGCTGGCGATCTTCGACGAAGGGGGGCACGGCGTCGGCAATTTGATTCCACAGCGCGTGAAGAACGGCTTTCCCCCGTCGCAATGGCCGCAACTGTTCCTTGAGTGGTATCGGCACTTGCCACGTTGAGCAGGCGCTGAGTAACGACGCCTGCGAAAGCGGTGAGTTCAGTCGCTCAGAACGAGAATGATGAACTCCTACGGAGCCGAACTCGCCAGAGTTCGGGTGGCGGCACGATCAAAGGGCTCCCGAATTCTGGTGAATTCGGCTACGAACGCACCGACGGCAAACATGCCCATGCAGACATGGGCATGGCACACAGAGCATTCCAAGCCATCCCCAAAGCCACGGCTAAACCGCGAACTTGTCGAACAAACTCTCGCGCAGCTGATTGAACTCGTCGACCTTGCGGGGCTGTTTGTGCAGCAGATCGGCGACCCACGAATCCATGCGTCGCATCCGTTCGGCGAGACTGCTGACCGTGTTGGCCGCGATCTGATACGCGGCTTGCGAATGACCTTTGAGTTCGACGTCGAACCGCTCGCGTTCGATGCGCAGCAGTCGCACGGCTGTTTTCGCACGGACGTTGGCCGAGTGCGGCGCTTTGTGAAAGAAACTCATCTCGCCAAAGTTGGCGTACTGCCCGAGCGTGGCCAGCACCAAGCCCGAGGTGCCGTCGAGCCCCTTGCCGTCGAACGTCTTCACGACTTCGACTTCACCTTCGAGCAAGATCCACAGCAGTTGCAACTCGCGCCCTTGGTGAACGATCACCTCGCCGCCGTGAAACTCACATTCGTCGGCAATTTTGAGCACCTGGCGACATTGATCCGGGCTGAGGCCCGCGAACAACGGCACCTTGCCGCACAGGCAACTCGACAAATCTTGCGATGTCATGCGATTCCTCCCAAGACCGTGGCTCGGCCGACACGACCAATGCCGACAATGTACGCTGCCGTGCGCAGACTGACGCGTCGCTCGTTGGCAACTTCCCAGACGCGCTCAAAAGACTTCGTCATCACGGCATCTAATTCTTGACGCACGCGATCGAGCGTCCACTGATAGTGCTGACGATTTTGCACCCATTCAAAGTAACTCCCCGTCACGCCACCGGCATTGGCCAGAATGTCGGGCAGCACCACGATGCCGCGTGCGTGCAACTCGTCGTCGGCGTCGGGATACGTGGGCGAATTCGCGGCCTCGATGATGATTGGAGCACGAATCTTGGCAGCATTCTTCGACGTGATTACGCCGCCGAGCGCCGCGGGAATCAAGCAGTCGACGTCGAGCTCGAGCACTTGTTCATTGGTGATCAACTCGGCCTCGGCATAGCCCGAGAGACCTTTGTTTTGCAGCGAGTAGCGCAGCATCGCGGGAATGTCGAGGCCGTCGGGCTTGTAGTACCCGCCGCTCACGTCGCTCGCAGCTACGATCTTGCACTCGGCGTCGCTCAAGAACTTGGCGGTGTGAAAGCCCACGTTGCCAAAACCTTGGATCGCCACACGAGTCTGCTGCGGCTTGCGTCCCAAGCGGCTGAGCGTCTTGAGCGTCAACGTCCCCACGCCGCGACCGGTGGCTTCTTCACGACCGGGCAGTCCGTGCATCTCGACGGGCTTGCCGGTCACCACGCCCGGATTGAAGCCGTGATACTTGCCGTACTGGTTCATGATCCAGGCCATGACCTCGGCCGTGGTTCCCATGTCGGGCGCGGGAATGTCGATGTCGGGACCAATTACGTCGTGAATGCCATCGATAAACGCGCGCGTGATCTTTTCCAACTCGCGGCGACTGATCTTCGTGGGATCGACGCTGATGCCCCCCTTCGCGCCACCATAGGGCAGATTGACCACCGCCGTCTTCCAAGTCATGAGCGCGGCGAGCGAACGGACTTCATCCAGATCAACATCGGGATGATAACGCAGGCCCCCCTTCATAGGGCCACGGGCGTCGTCGTGCTGGACCCGATAGCCGACGTACGTGGCGATCTCGCCATTGTCACGTTCGATGGCCACCTGCACCTGCACTTCCCGTTTGGGCTGGATGAGCAGGGTGCGGATATTGTCCGAGAGGTCGAGCAGGTCGGCGGCGCGATTGAAGTACAACTCGGTCGAGTCGATCGCTTTCATCAGTGGAGCTCGCAAAGGGGGTCGCGAAGCGGCGAATCCAAAGGTTGCCGAAGTCGGTCGATGGCGTGCCCGTCGTGTAGAGCCGTGCTATGCAATCATACGCCGGAACCCGATCGCGTGCCGATTGGGCATTGTTCACGGCGTGCAAAGCCAATCCTATCAGGCACTTGCGAGGAACATCGGACCCGAGCCAACCGGCTGTCGGTGGACCGCGACGGCTGGCAAATGATACCCGAGCGGTCGCAGGTTGGACAGGCGGAGCTGGGCTCTTTGTAATGTCTGCGGAACCTTCTAGGCTTGCTTATCGTCGAAAGTGGCAACGACAATCGCGGCATTCAGCGACGAGAACGCTTTGTGGTCTGGCGCAGGCTCGGTACATTAGATAGAACCGTATGCGGTAACGAGTTGCGATCTGCGCGGCAGAGCGCGTCGGCAGTTCGACGCGGCAGGCGGGTTCACGCATCCAAATTGCTGCATGCTCGCCCCTAGGAACAGGGACATCTACCACTCATGGCTATCACGATCAATGAGTTCTGGAAATTGGCGATCGAAAGCCAATTGATCGCGGCCGAAGACGCCGCCAAACTCGCACACACGTTTGCCACGTCGAACCCGGGCGTGACGGCAGTCGAAGAACTCGCACGATTCCTCGTCGGGACCAAACTCACGCCGTATCAGGCCAAGATTCTGCTCGCCGGTCGGCCGGGCCCGTTCGTCTATGGCGACTACGTGATCTACGAACGGATCGAGACCGGGCGGATGGCGGGGATTTTCCGAGCCCTGCATCGCTCGACCGGTCATCGCGTCTGTCTCATGTTCCTG
>JAEUIL010000573.1 GCA_016794255.1 Planctomycetaceae bacterium
GACCGCCCAGATGCCGCCACTGGGAACGCAAGACTCGCAGCAAGTCACGTTGATCGCGGGTTCGCATACGGCAACGGCGTCGATCCATCCCGAGGCTCGCACGGCGACGTTCCGCATCGAGAACTGGTCATCGTCGACCGACGTGCCGTATCGGCTGGAGTACGCGCTCGCCGCGCGGCAGCAACCGACGACTCACACGTGGACCGGCGTTTTTCGCCACGAACCGCTGGATCGGCCGAGCTTCGTGCTGGCCGATATCTCGTGCAACATCCACAGCGCGTTTCCAAATACGCGGTACGTGGAACACGTGAAACGGGTGAATCCCGACTTCCTGGCGTTTGTCGGCGACCAGTTCTATGAATCAACCGCTGGCTATGGCGTGACCGTGAAGCCGCTCGACGCTGCGATTCTTGACTATCTGCGCAAGTGGTATATCCACGGCTGGACCTGGCGCGAATTGCTGCGTGATCGGCCGAGCATTTCGCTCCCCGACGATCACGATGTGTATCAAGGCAACATCTGGGGCGAAAACGGCGCGCCGCAAGGCGCGACTCAAGAAGCAGGCGGCTATCGCATGCCGGCCGCGTGGGTCAACGTCGTGCATCGCACGCAGACCGCGCATCATCCTGACCCTCACGATCCGACGCCGGTCGAGCAAGGGATCACGCAGTACTACGGTCGGCTGCTGTACGGCGGACTCGACTTCGTGCTGCTTGCCGATCGGATGTACAAGACGGGGCCCGAGGGCATGGTCCCGCCGACCGGTGGCCGCGCCGATCATGTGACCGATCCGAAATTTGATCCCCGCACGGCCGATCTGCCTGGCCTACAACTGCTCGGTGAAAAGCAGGAGCAGTTCTTGGCCGCTTGGGCCGAGCAGCAGAAGCCGGGTTGGTTGAAGGTGGTGTTGTCACAAACGATATTCACCGCCATGGCAACGACGCATGGCGGTCCCGATGGCCGACTGGTGGCCGATTACGACACCAACGGTTGGCCGCAAACGGCTCGACATCGCGCGGTCAAGTCAATCCAACGAGCCGGCGCGATTCATCTGGCAGGCGATCAGCACCTGCCGGCGGTTGTGCGATATGGCATCGATGCTCATCGCGATGGTCCCGTGGCCTTCGCGGGTCCGGCGGTCAACGTCGGCTATCCCCGCTGGTGGGAACCGCTCACGCCGGGCATGAATCGTCGGCCGGGCGAGTCCGAACTGTTAGGTGACTTTCTCGATTCGTTTGGCAATCGCTTGACGGTACTCGCCGTAGTGAATGGCTCGAAATCCCCGCGATTGCCGGTGCTCGAAGCGATGAGTGACAAAGCCTCGGGCCTGGGGATCGTGCGATTCGACAAGCCCGCGCGACGAGTCACCATCGAATGTTGGCCGTTTGACGTTGATCCCACCGCCGCCGATGCGAAACAGTTCGCTGGTTGGCCAGTGACCGTCGACTTGCCCCATGTTTCCGCGTCGTGAACGAGTTGCATTCATCATCACTTTCGGACGATCCCGCCATGCTCCGCACGATCACGTTGCTCTTCGCTCTGCTCGTCCCATCCGTCGCGTTCGGGGCCGATGCGTTACCTAAGACTCCTGAGAAGTTTGAAGTCGACGGCCACACGGGCATGCTATTCGCCGCGCCGACCCCGGCCGCCGGCAAGCCGTGGGTCTGGTACTTTCCCACGATCAAAGGGATGTCGATCGTACTGCGACGCGTCTATTTCGAGGGCTTTCTGAACGCGGGCATCAGCATCGCCGGTTACGATCTGGGCGAAGTCCGCGGCGCGCCCGGCAGTACCGAGCAGTTCCACAAGTTTTATACCGAGATGGTTCGCCGTGGTTACTCGTCACGGCCAATCTTGCTCGGTCAAAGTCGCGGCGGCTTGATGGCACTCGCCTGGGCGATGCGGCATCCGGAACAGACGCGCGCGTTTGTCGGCATCTATCCCGTGTGCAATTTGCAAACCTGGGGCCTAAAGAACATGCCGGTCGCCCTCGCCGACTACCAAATGACCGAGGCCGAGTTGCGAAGCCGAGTCGCCGAGTTCAACCCGCTCGACAATCTGCAAGCCCTGCTCAAGCACAAGGTGCCGATGTTCGTCGTGCAAGGTGATTCAGACAAGGCGGTGCCGCACCTCGAAAACGCGATGCTGTTGAAAGAACGCTATGAAGCCGGCGGCGGCCCGATCACGGTGAAAATGTCCCCCGGCCTGGGGCACGAAGCGGTGCCCGAGTTTTTTGAAGATCAGGATTTGCTCGCGTTCGTACTTAAACAAGCGGCAGAGTCGAAATGACGTGGGGCACGCGTCTTGCCTCGCGACATTGGGCAAGCCTTTGATAGACATTGGCTTATGACCTCGTGGGTGTTGCGGACAAGGACGCGACTCGCGTCGATTGTGCGCGATTGTGCTCACAAGCCCTTAACAACGTCCTCCGCGATTGACGCACGGGATCCATTGTGTCGGGAATGTGACGACTCATTCATCGTTCAAACAGAAGCTTGCTTGAATTGTCTTCTCAAAATTGCCACGCCGCTGGTTGCATACTCGCTGACGCGACTTCATAATCGCCGAAGATTGCCGGCAATGGGCCGAGTCACTCTTAGTCTTGCTCTCGCTCGGCACACGTTAGTATCTCGATAGAACTCGCTGAGCTTGCCTTGTCTCTTCCGGCCTCCTCACTTCACGTGGAGTTTGTATGCGTTACGCTCTGTTTTTGCTGGTGTTCATGTTGTTAAACTTCTGCGGACTGTCGGTAAGGGCTGCGGACAAGCCGAACATTGTGATTATCTGGGGCGACGATATCGGCACTTGGAATATCAGTTTTAATAATCGCGGCATGATGGGGTACAAGACACCGTCGATTGATCGCTTGGCCCGCGAAGGCTTGTCGTTCACCGATTACTACGGTCAACAAAGCTGCACGGCCGGTCGGGCTGCGTTTCTCGCCGGTAATGTTCCGGTGCGGACCGGCATGACGAAAGTCGGCATGCCTGCTGCGAAAGAAGGCTGGCAGATGGCCGACGTGACTGTCGCCACCATCCTCAAGAGCCTCGGTTACGCGACCGGTCAGTTCGGCAAGAATCATCTGGGGGACCGCGACGAGCACTTGCCCACGATGCACGGGTTCGACGAGTTTCTCGGCAACCTCTATCACCTCAATGCCGAAGAAGAACCCGAGAACCGCGACTATCCGGCCGACATGAAGTTGGCCAATGGCAAGACATTTCGCGAGCAATTCGGCCCGCGCGGTGTGCTGCACTGCAAAGCGAATGGCAACGGCGGTCAAACCATCGAAGACACGGGCCCCCTTACCAAGAAGCGGATGGAAACGATCGACGACGAAACACTCACGGCCGCCAAAACGTTCATCAAACGCCAGCACGATGCCGGCAAGCCTTTCTTTTGCTGGTGGAATGCGACCCGCATGCACTTCCGGACTCATGTGCGTGCGGAGCACAAAGGTTTGGCCGGCCCGAGTGGCGACGAGTATCACGACGGCATGGTCGAGCACGACAATCATGTCGGCGCGTTGCTCAAACATCTGGACGAGTTGGGCGTGACCGAGAACACGATCGTTGTTTACTCCACCGATAACGGTCCCCACTTCAACACCTGGCCCGACGCCGGTACGACGCCGTTCCGTGGCGAGAAGAACAGCAATTGGGAAGGGGCCTACCGCGTGCCGTGCTTTGCTCGTTGGCCCGGCAAGTTTCTCGCCGGTGAGACGCTCAACGGCATTGTCGCGCACGAGGACTGGCTCCCCACGCTGGCCGCCGCCGCCGGAGCGCCCGACATCAAAGATCAACTCCGCCAAGGAATCGCACTTAACGGACGCCAGTACAAGAACTACATCGATGGCTACAACCAACTCGACTACTTCACCGGCCGATCGAAAGAGTCGCCGCGGAAGGAGTTCATCTATGTCGACGATGGCGGCGACGTGGCGGCGATCCGCGTGCAAGATTGGAAAGCCGTGTATCTCGAAAACCGGGCACATCAATTGGACGTCTGGCGCGAGCCGTTTGTCAATTTGCGGTTGCCGCTCATTTTCAATCTGCGCCGCGACCCATTCGAGAAAGCACAGCACAATTCAAACACGTATCACGACTGGGTCATTGACCGGGCCTATATTCTTGGACCGATGCAGGTCGTGGCCAGCAATTTCCTGTTGACGCTCAAGGAATATCCGCCGAGCCAAGCGCCCGGTGACTGGAGTTTGTCATCGCTTGAGAAAAAGATTAAAGCGATGCATTCGGGCGGAAACTAGCGAGCTGATAGAACTCGTTGCGTGGTCACCGCAAGTGTCTGGAAGCCGGGTTCGTAGCGAATTTGAGCCACTTGCCCCGCACGTGCATGCAGTCGGCTGTCCGGCTGCAAGCATTGCTCGATTGAAGATCGCGGTGCCGCTTGGTCGATGCGTTGGATACGCCGACAGGCGCGGAGGCTGCGTATGTTCCGGCCGTTACTCGCTGGTTTTGTGACATTTCTCGCATTAAGTTCGTCTGCCGCCATGGCGCAGACGCCGGGCGAGTTCGTTGAATCCGGCAGCGTGAACGAGGAGGAAGGCGACGAAGGCGACGAGATTGAAACCGACCGCGACTCGTTTACGCCATCGTCCACCCTCGCGGGACGGCGGCGCCTGATCGTCGAGTCGGCGTACTCGTTCATTGATAATCGCCGCGTGCTTGAGACGCACAGCCTTCCGGAGTTGCTCGCCCGATTCGGCGTCTCCGAGTTGGTCGAGTTCCGTATTGGCACGAACTACGAGGTCGGTGGGGCCGGCAACCCGATATCGGCAAACATTCCCGACGAGCTCGCCGAAGAAACGGGCCTCGAACACGCGGCCAACGTCACGTATGGCCTGAAGTTCGCGCTCACGGAGCAATTTGCGTGGCAGCCGCGTAGTGCGCTGGTGATGCAAGGGTTCACCCCGACGTCGGGTCCCGACAAACGCTCGCATTTCATGGCAACGTACGTCAGTGGTTGGAAGTTTGAAAACGATTGGACTTGGGACTCGGCGCTTCGCTACAGCACGGGCAGCTCAGAACACGACCACTTCAACATTTGGTCCCCGTCAACGGTGCTGAAGATCCCCTTCCGTGAGCGTTGGAAGGCGCACCTCGAATACTTCGGCGTCTTCAGCGACGGTCGAGCTGTTGAATCGACACAGCACTTCATCAGTCCCGGCGCACATTTCCTAATGACTCGCGATTGGGAATTGGGCATTCGGTTCGGCTGGGGACTGAACGACCAATCGCCGCGCTTCTTCGCCAACATCGGCGGCGGCTATCGGTTTTGAGCCCGCGGTAACGATCCGCGCTCGTTTAGGCAGCTTCGACCGTTTGCGTTCCCCTCGGTCCTACGGGCGCAGAACGGGACGAAATGCCACTTCATCGCGACAACCTTGTTCGTCGGCTGGGCCTGCAAAGATCATGCGGTTCGGCAACCTTGAACTACGCTCGTGCTACGCCTCACCCGCGTGCCGAAAATTCCGCCCGATCCGAGCCGTTTTCGTCCGAATCTCGGCCCTGCAACGACTTTAGGTCCTCGTCGCTCGGCACTCCCGGGCGTAAAATGTGGCTCTAGACACGCTTTCGGTCTCTGGTCAACCCCGTCCACCGCTCATGTTCTCCGTTCCGCTGCCGATCGTCGATCAACCCCATGCGCCGGTGCGCAAAGCGCCGACCGCGCCGTTGCCGATGTCGCGCGCTGAAATGGACGCCCGAGGCTGGGACTATGTCGACGTGGTCTTCGTCAGCGGTGATGCGTATGTCGACCATCCGAGCTTTGCCAACGGTTTGCTCGCGCGACTACTCGAAGATGAGGGTTATCGCGTCGCCGTGCTGAGCCAACCTGATTGGCATTCGTGCGAGCCGTGGAAGACTTTCGGCAAGCCGCGACTGTTCTTCGCCATCAGCGCGGGGAACATGGACTCGATGATCAATCACTACACCGCCAACCGCAAAGTGCGCAACGACGACGCCTACAGTCCCGAGGGACGCATTGGTTGTCGGCCCGATCGCGCGACCTTGGCCTACTGCCAGCGAGCGCGGGAAGCGTTCAGTGGCGTGCCGGTGGTGGCCGGGGGTGTCGAGGCGAGTCTGCGGCGCATCGCGCACTACGATTATTGGAGCGATAAGGTCCGGCGGTCGATCTTGCTCGACTGCAAGGCCGATCTGTTGGTCTACGGCATGGGCGAGCGTGGCGTGGTCGAGATCGCACGACGCCTGGCGAGCGGCGAGACGGTGCGCGACCTTCGCGACATGCGCGGCGTGGCGTATCGGCTCGGTGCGAAGGAACCGCCTCCGACCGAGAACACGCTCGAACTGCCGACGTTCGAGCAAGCGTCGACCGACAACTACGCGTTCGCCGAGATGACTAAGATCGCGCACAACGAGACGAACCCGTACAACGCGCGACGGCTCGTGCAACGTCACGATCGCGAGTGCGTGGTGGTTAATCCGCCGGCAACGCCGTTGTCGCAAGCCGAGATGGACCGCGTCTACGGCCTGCCCTTCACACGTAAGCCGCATCCAAGCTACGGCCGGCAAAAGATCCCCGCATTTGATGTGATCAAAGATTCGATCCAGATCATGCGCGGCTGCTTTGGCGGCTGCACGTTCTGTTCGATCACGGCGCACGAAGGTCGCATTATTCAAAGCCGCAGCAGCGACAGTGTGCTGGCCGAGGTGCGTCAAATGACCGCGGATCCCGATTTCAAAGGGGTGATCAGCGACATCGGCGGCCCCACGGCCAACATGTACGAGATGCGTTGCTCGCGACCCGAGGTCGAGGCCAAGTGCCGTCGGCTGAGTTGCGTTCATCCGACGATCTGCAAGCTGCTCGGCACCGATCACGGCCCGCTCATCGATCTGATGCAGCAAGTGCGCGAGGAGCCCGGCGTGCGCAAGGTGTTCGTCGCCTCGGGCATTCGCATGGATCTGGCGCGTCGCGACCCGGAATACATGAAGGAACTAGCCACGCATCATGTCGGCGGGCAGCTCAAGGTCGCTCCCGAGCACGTCGATCCCGGCGTGCTCAACCTGATGAAGAAGCCTGCCAACGACGACTTCGAGAAGTTCGATCGTGAGTTTCGCAAAGCGTCGAAAGCCGCGGGCAAGAAGCAGTATCTCGTGCCGTATTATATCGCCAGTCATCCCGGCAGCGGGCTGGACGAGATGATCGAGCTCGCGCTGTTTCTCAAGCGGAACAGTTACCAGCCCGATCAGGTGCAGGATTTTATCCCCACGCCGTTCGATATCGCTTCGTGCATGTATCACACGGGCCTCGACCCGTTCACCAAGCAACCGGTGTATGTGGCGAAGCATCTGCGCGATCGCAAATTGCAGCGGGCGTTGCTCCAGTTCTTCAAGCCCGAGAACTATTTCGAGGTTCGCAAGGCACTCGAACAAGCCGGTCGCCACGATTTGATCGGCGACGGCTGCGAGTGTTTGATTCCCTCGTCGCCGCCGAAAGTCGCGCTCGACGAGCGTCGCAAGCAGGCCAATCTCGATGTTCGCCGTAAACAACGCGGCTGGACCAAGAGCGAGGGCTCAGCCGGAGGTGGCAACGGCGACAAAGGTGAGCCGTCGGCGAAGAAGTCGCAGAAGCAAGGGTATCGTCCGCATCGCAAGACGCAGACCCGCCGGGATGGGAAGCGGTAAATCAGACGGCATGGGCGTTCGTCACGGCTCGGGTATCCGTGCGCTGCTAGAAATGCGGGCTTGGTGTGGAAGCGCCGCCGTTTTCGATCAAGGCACTAACCTCAGTTTTGGGCATTAATAAAGATTACGTTTGCGTAACAATCGCGTCCTTCGGGGGGATACTCCATCGCCGAATTGTTAAGCTTCGCCGCATGAGTCCAAGTCCGAGTGCGACGGTTACAGGAGGGGCGAGCATGGCGTGGCTGCAACGATGGCGGCGTTGGTGGCATCGGTCCGATCGAGCAGCAACGCGGCGAGCCGGCCACCGCAAGCTCAGCGTTGAAACGCTCGAAGCACGTCGCCTGTTAGCGACTTGGACGCCACTCGCGCACTCGGCGCCGTCGTCGATCGGTACGATGCTCATGCTCTCCGACGGCTCGGTGATGGCCCAAGGAGGCGGCGTGACCAAGAACTGGTACAAGCTCACGCCCGACTCGACTGGCAGCTATGTGAACGGCACGTGGTCGGCGATTACGCCGATGGGACTCGAACGGCTCTACATGGCCTCGCACGTGTTGAAAGATGGCCGCGTGTGGCTCTTGGGTGGCGAGTACTCGGGTCCGTTGGGAACGGCCAACTGGATCAACTCCGGTGAGATCTACGACCCGGTGAACAATTCGTGGTCGGCGATTCCGAACCATCCGCAATCGAGTTTCGGCGACGTTCCCACGGCGTTATTGCCCGACGGTCGGGTGTTGGCTGGCTCGCTGAATACCGCGAATACGTACATCTACGACCCCGTCTCCAATCTCTGGTCCAACGGCCCCACCAAGCTCGGCAGCGATCGGAGTGACGAGGAGACTTGGATCAAGCTGCCGGACGACAGTATTTTGTCGTATAACATTTTCGGCAACGTGCAGCATGCGCAGCGGTTCGATCCAGTGTTGAACCAATGGGTCGACTCGGGCAGTGTGCCGGTACAACTGGAAACTTCATCGGGCAAGGAGATCGGGCCAGGGTTGTTGCTACACGATGGTCGCGTGTTGCAGATCGGTGGCACGAACCACACAGCGATCTACACGCCTGGCGCGACCCGCACGGATACAGGCAGTTGGGTCGCGGGCCCCGACATTCCTAATGGCTACGGCGCGAACGACGCCCCGGCCGCGATGATGCCCAACGGTCACGTGATCTTTGCCGTGGGGCCAACGCCCGGCTTTGGTCCACCCACGGTGCTGCATGATTTCGATCCCGTGACGAATACGCTTTCGCCAGTGACCACGGTCGGCGGCCCCGGTCTGAACGTGAATCCGTATACGACGCGAATGCTCATGCTGCCGACGGGGCAGATGTTGTACTCCAACTCGGGATCGCTGCCGTATGTTTACACGCCCGACGGCGCACCAAACCCAGCCTGGGCACCGACGATCTCATCGATCGTCAATAATGGCAACGGCACGTACACGCTCACGGGAACTCAACTCAACGGCCTAAGTGAAGGCGCGAGCTACGGCGACGATGCCGAGATGTCCGAGAACTATCCGCTCGTCCGCCTCCGTAGCGAGACAAACGTCATTTACTATGCGCGAACGTTTAATTGGAGCAGCACGGGCGTCGCCACGGGCAGCACACCGGTCACGACACAGCTAAAACTTCCCAACGGTCTGCCGGTAGGACGTTACTTCGCCTCGGCCATTGCTAATGGCATCGCATCGACTGAGTTCACGCTTGACTTAGCCAACCAGGCACCCACGCTCGATGCTCTGGCAGCCGTGACCTTGCCCGAGGATTCGGGTTTGCGAACAGTTTCACTCACCGGCATCACGCCGGGACCGGGCACCGACGCCGGACAATCGATTACCATCACAGCGACGTCCAACAACCCCGCATTGTTTGCGAATCTTTCGGTCAGTTACACAAGCCCGGCGACCTCGGGCATCCTGCGGTTCGCTACCGTACCGAATGCCTCGGGTTCGGCCACGGTCACTGTCACCGTCCAAGACAACGGCGGCACCGCGGCCGGCGGTGTCGACGTGCTTGTGCGATCGTTTGTGTTAAACGTCACCGACGTAAATGACGTGCCGCTGCCGAGCGCCGACACCTTGTCGCCCGTTGCCGAAGATAGCTCGGGGTTCTCGATCGCGGCGAGCTCGCTGCTCACCAACGACTCGGCAGGCCCCGCCGATGAGAGTGGCCAAGGATTGGAAGTCACCGCCGTTGGCGATGCGATTGGCGGAAATGTGTCATTGTTCAATGGGCAGATTTCGTTCACGCCCTCCGCCAACTTTGTTGGTACGGCCAGCTTTAGTTACACGTTGACCGACAATGGCACCTCGAATGGAGTCCTGGATCCGCAAATCAACCTGGGAACGGTGAGCTTTGTCGTCACCGAGGTCAACGACTCGCCCGTCGCGTTCGACGATCAGCTGTCTCCGATTGCTAAGAACGCCGCTTTTCGCAACATTCCGATCGCGACACTGCTTGGTAACGACTCGACCGGCCCCAACGAAGCGTCGCAACACCTGACGATTACCGCCGTCAGCAATCCGATCGGCGGCATGGTAACGGTCGTCGGGCCGAACGTGGTCTTTACGCCGACGCCCGAATTTGTCGGTACAGCCAGCTTTGACTACACGATTCGCGACGACGGCACGACCAACGGCGTAGCCGCGCCGCTCATCGACGAAGGCTCGGCTCAGTTCAATATTCAAGACGTCTCAAATACGGTCAATTTTCAACTGTCTAATAGCAGCATTGGCGAGAGTGCCGGCTCGACCGCAATCATTGCCATGCTCGATGTTGCACCGCTGGTTCCACTCGTCGTGCCCTTTCATGTGAATGGTAGCGCTTCGGGCAGCGATTACGCGGTCGGAGTCGGAACCATCACGTTTCTTGCGGGCGAATCCACGGCTGCGATTCCCGTGACGATCGTGAATGATTTGCTCGACGAGAACGACGAGTCGATTGTGTTTACCTTGGACGTTGCCTCCGACGCGCAACTCGGCAGCACCGACACACACACATTAACGATCGTCGACAACGATCCGCTGCCAGTTGCGTCGTTCGCACTGGCTAGCAGCAAACGCGACGAGAGCATTGGCACGGTCAATGTGCTGGTGACGCTCTCGGCCGTTTCGGGACGCGACGTCACGCTCCCCTTTACCCTCGGCGGCTCGGCGAGCGGCACCGACTATACGATCGCGAGCAACTCGGTGGTTATTCCCGCGGGACAGCTCACAGCAGCCATCCCGGTGGCCGTGGTCGACGACTCGCTAACCGAAGCGCTCGAGACGGTGACACTCAGTCTGAATTCGACTCCCACGGCCTCTCTGGGAGCCATCGTCAATCACACGTTAACGATCGTCGACAACGACATCGTCCCCACGATCCAGTTCACGACCTTGGGCCAGTCGGTCAACGAGGCAGTTGGCAAGATCACGGTGCGTGTGCAGATGTCGCAGGAACTGACGAACAACGTCGTCGTTCCGCTCACCCTCGGTGGCACGGCGTCGCCCAATGACTACTCGATCAGCACCACCTCGCTCGTTATCGTCGGCGGACAAACGAGTGCTTCCTTTGACGTAGTGATTCAGAATGACGTGCGCGACGAACTCAACGAGTCGCTGATGATCCAACTCGATCAACCTGAGAATGCCCAAATCGGCGCGATCGGGACACATACCATTACGATCGTCGACAACGATCCGTCACCGCTCGTGCAATTCGATTCGATTTCGCAAGCGGTGGGCGAGTCCGCGGGTGTCGCACACGTCGTCATGCGATTATCGCGTGTCTCGGACCTTAGCGTGGTCGTGCCGTTCTTCATCAGTGGCTCGGTTGATGACAGCGATGTAACGGTGAATACGCCCCTGCCGGTGCTTACCGCTGCGCCAATTACCATTGCCCCCGGTCAATTGACCGCCGCGGTCGATATCACCATCGCCGACGACGCGGTAATCGAAGCGACTGAGACGATGGTCTTTACTATGGGCAATCCCACCAACGGCATTCGCGGCGCGCTCAGCACGCATACACTGTCGGTTCTCGACAACGACTCGGCCACTACGGTTAAATTTGCTGTGGACTCGTTGAGCATGAACGAGGCAGGCGGTTCCTTCCCTGTGTTCGTAACGCTCTCGAATGTCGCGCTCAACGAGGTGCGGGTGCCGCTGAACTTTGCGGGAACGGCAACCAACGGCGATTTTCGGGCAAGCGAGAATGAGGTGCGAATCCCGGCCGGCCAGACCCGAGGGGTCGTCTCGATCCGTTTGACCGACGATCAACTCGACGAACTAGCCGAGACCATTATCGTTTCGCTCGGACTGCCGAGCGGCGCGACGCTCGGCAGTCCGCAAACCACTACAATCACAATCGATGACAACGATCCGGTAATCAGCTTCGCGCGCAGCTCAGACACGACAACTGATGCCGCTGGCACGTTCACAATCATTGCGCAGGCCATGAACCCCGTGGTGGAACCGATTTCGATTCCGTTCACGATTGCCGGCAGCGCGAGCAACCCGGCCGACTATACGATCTCAGCAAATCAGTTCGACTTCGCACTCGGCGCCTCGACCGCAGCTATCACGGTCACGATCAATGCCGACGGAGTGGTGGAACCGACCGAATACATCACGTTACGGCTCGCGCCGCCAGCCAATGCATCGCTTGGCGCTACCAAGCAGTACACGTTGTTCTTGGCCGATGCAGATACGCCGGTCGCGGCCGGATTGGATCTCAACGGCCCTGCGTTGGGCCAGGATTTCCTGTCGCCAGCCGCCGAGTTTGCCGAAGACGCCACTCCCGTCCCGCTCGTTCCCGTGGCAACCGTGGTGCCGCCCGGGGTGCAAACGTTGACCTCGATCACGGTATTCTTGGAAAGCGCTCCCAACGGCACCGCCGAGTCATTGGCGGCCAGCAACTTTGGTGGAGTGACGGCGACGGGTTACAACCCGACGACACGTTCCTTGACAATCAGTGGCGGATCGACGAGCGATCAACAAGCGGTACTCCGCTCGCTCACGTACCAAAACAGTTCGCAAACCCCTACCGCCGGAAGCAGATTCGTTTCAATAACCGCCCAGTTCAGCGGTAGTAGCGAGATGCGTCGACGCAAATTGATCGTCACCCCGCAGAACGACGCCCCGACGATCACTATTGGGGGCAGTGCCACGAACTACGTGACCGGCAACACGCCCGTGGCCATTGACAGCTCACTGGCGATGATCGACATCGACTCGACCTCGCTCACGAGTGCTGTCGTAAGTTTAATCGACGCCGAGTCAGGTGATGTGCTCAGCTACACGCCCCGCGGGGGCCTGAGCTATAGGCTATCAAATAACACCTTGACGATCAGTGGCTTAGCTACTGTTTCGTATTATGCCGGAGCACTCCAGCAGGTTCGATTCGCGACCACCACCGTAGGAGACGGATCGCGCAGCGTGAGCATCACGGCCACCGATCTCAGCGGTGTCTCCGGGATCGGAAATGCGTCGACGACGGTGTTCAAGTCGCTGACTGTGCAGTCGCCTTTGCTGCTCGCGGAATCGAGTGTTGTTCGGAACTCGGTTCAAGATCGACTAACCTCGACACAATTGCAGCCGGTGGTGACCCAAGCGCTCGCGTGGTGGGAATCGGCCGGAGTCGGTGCTTCGCAACTCACGGTTCTTCGGGAAACGACGATCGAGATTCGCGATTTCAACGATCCTCTTCTGCTCGGGCTCGGCGGCGGATCCAAGATCTTCCTCGACGATAACGCCGCCGGTGCCGGTTGGTTTGTCGACGATTCCCCGTTGACCAACGACGACCTCGCGACCAGCAATCAGGTCGACCTGTTGTCGGTGGTCATGCACGAATATGCCCATGTTCTGGGGCTGAATGATGACGGAAGTGACCATTCTTCTTTGATGAGCGACAGCTTGGCCGTAGGTCGACGATCCGTCAGTCCTGAGGCGTTGCATAGTTACTTCGCCTCGCTAGTCTAGAACGTCATCGACGTCTTCTGCCACTGACGCACAAGCTTGCGACGAAACCACAGCCGAGTCAGGCAAGGTTTGCGGATTTGCGAGCGTTTCTCTCGCGACGCCGATATTCGAGCGGAGTCAGCTGCGTGGTGGCGCGAAACGCGCGGGTAAACGCGCTTTGATCTTGGTACCCGCAGCTTTGCGCAATGGCCGAGATCGAGCGCTCGGTGTCGCGCAAGAGTTGCGCTCCCACGGTAATCCGCGTCTTGACGACAAACTGCGACGGCGTGAGTCCAAAGACCCGTTTCGTTAGTCGAGCCAGCCGAGATTGCGATAGCTGCGATCGCTCGGCAAACCGGGTGGTTGAGTAGTCGCCTGCGGGGTTTTGTTCAAACTCCGCCATAGCTTGGGCGAACGACTGCGGGATCTCGTCTGTACGCAATGCATCGCGCACGTCGCGAGAGAAACCAATGATGCCGATCACGTTGCCCGCAGCGTCGTGGATCGGAAACTTGCTGGTCAAGCACCACACTGGTTCCGCGGGTCGGCGCCATTGCAATTCAAGATGCTCGATGATCGCTTTGCCGGTTCGCAGGACTCGTTGGTCCTGTTCGGTTGGTAAACGCCCAAAGTCGCCGGGACAGATTTCCTGCGGCCGTTTGCCGATCGCATCGCTCTCATACTTGAGTCCGTGACGCGCCAGCAACGATTCATTGACGATCACATACCGCCCGGCCGAGTCTTTGACGAAGAACGCAACGTCAGGGGTCAGATTGAACAAGGTTTGCAGCAAGCGAGCATTGATCGCTCGGAGTTCAGGCGGCATTTCCGCGGGACGCTTGATTGTGCGCGATTTCATGGAACGGTGTCGTTTCAGGTCAAGACTGATTGTGGGAAGCTGGTAAACTCACGCTCGCTCGACAGGCTCAATTTATCCAGCTTCCACCACCACCCAAGGTCTATCGTCGTGGAAATCGCCCGTATTTTCGCCCATCGCGTTGAGTTGCCGCTCGTCGAAGGTTCGTACAAATGGTCCGGCGGCAAGTCGGTCTCGGTTTTTGACAGCACGCTGGTCGGTGTCGAAACCCGTTGCGGGCTCGTCGGCTATGGCGAAGTCTGTCCGCTCGGGCCGTTCTATCTGCCAGCGTATGCCGATGGTGTCCGCGCCGGCTTGAAAGAGCTTGGGCCGCACTTGCTGGGCTTCGATCCGCGTGAGCTGGGAAAACTCAATCAGCGAATGGATGCGGCGCTAAAGGGACATCCGTACGTCAAGTCGGGCATTGATATGGCATGCTGGGACATTTTGGGCAAAGCGACGGGCCTGCCGGTGTGTCTGCTCATGGGTGGTCGGTATGGGGACAGTGTGAGGCTCTATCGGGCGATCTCGCAACAATCGCCCGAAGAGATGGCTCGCAATGTCGCGGGCTATCGAGCCGAAGGTTACACACGGTTTCAATTGAAAGTCGGTGGCGATCCCGATCAAGACATCGAACGTATTCGTCAAGTCCGGCAGATTCTTTTGCCGACCGATCGACTCGTGGCCGACGCCAACACCGGTTGGACTCAGCATGAAGCGCAGCGCGTCGTTCGTGGGGTGCGCGATATCGATGTGTACATCGAGCAGCCCTGTCTGACATACGAGGAGTGTTTGGCGATCCGGCGCAACACCGACCATCCGTTCGTGCTCGACGAGAATGTCGATGGTCTCGACATGTTGCTGCGAGCCAAGGCCGATCTGGCGATGGATGTCGTGAATCTTAAGATCAGCAAACTCGGCGGATTGACCAAGACCAAGCAGGTGCGCGATCTCTGCGTCTCGATGGGGATCGCCATGACGCTTGAGGATAGTTGGGGTGGCGACGTCACGACCGCGGCCATTGCCCATTTGGCGCACAGCACGCCCGAGGAGTTCCGCTTCACGAGCACCGACTTCAACAGCTACGTGACGGTGAGCAACGCCACGGGCGCTCCGCAGCGGCAAAACGGCTTCATGCGGGCGTCGACCGCGCTGGGGCTGGGAATCGAACCGCGGCGCGAAGTCATTGGTCCGCGAGTCGTGGAAGTGTTTTGAGTAATCGTACTTCGGCAGCAAGATTGAAGTTTTAGCCTCAAGGAGAATGTGGTGGCAGGCAACAGCATTTTTCGCGGATGTATTCCGGCGCTAATGACTCCCTGTTCGCGCAGCGGCGACCCAGATTTTGACGCACTCGTGGCGACGGCGCAGTCGCTTGTTGCAGGTGGTATGCGCGGCGTAGTGTACTGTGGATCGATGGGCGATTGGCCGTTGCTTTCGGATGAACAACGGCAGGACGGGGTGCGCCGGTTGGTCGAGGCGGGCGTTCCCGTGGTGGTCGGAACGGGGGCGCAAAGCCCGCAACGAGCCGCAGCTCACGCCGCTCACGCGAAGCAAGTCGGTGCAGCCGGACTGATGGTGATTCCGCGGTTGATGTCGCGCGGTACCTCACGGGCTGCCCAGCGGGCGCATTTTGCCGGCGTGCTGCGAGCTGGCGGCGATGTCCCTGCCGTCATCTACAACAGTCCTTACTATGGTTTTGAAACCAAAGCTGATTTGTTTTTCGATCTGCGTCGTGAGCATCCGAATCTGGTCGGTTTCAAAGAGTTTGGCGGGGCTGCGTCGTTGACGTATGCGGCGGAGCACATCACCAGTGGCGATCCCGCTTTGACGTTGATGGTTGGTGTCGACACGCAGGTGTATCACGGCTTTGTTCGCTGTGGAGCCGTGGGAGCAATCACGGGAGTCGGTAATGCCTTGCCTACGCAAGTCTTGCGACTGATCGAGCTTTGCGAACAGGCAGCGAAAGGCGATTCGGCCGCGCGACGGTTGGCCGCCGAGCTGGACGAAGCACTGCGGGTCTTGTCGACTTATGACGAAGGTCCCGACCTGGTGCTGTACTACAAAGAGTTAATGGTTCTCGAAGGCCACGACGCCTATCGCTATCACATCCACGAAACGGACCAACTGAGCGCGAGCCAACGCGAGTTTCTCCACGAGCAATGGCGGCAGTTCAAAGCCTGGTGGCAGGCCTGGCCTGGGAAGCGGTGCAGCTGACAACGGTTCATCGGGACAGCTTTTCGATTGAAACGCTGTTTTGCGGGTGGTAATAGAGTGGATGCGTCCAATGGGACGTCATTTGCCCCAGCGTGATTCTGCCGATGTTGTCCCCAAATCATGGGCGAACGGCACTCGCGGCTTGTCGCTGAGTCGAACCTTGGCTGAGGCCAACAAACACGTTAGAATCGGTTCTTGACGGGACATTGCTTCGCGGCGCGAGCAACGAGCGGATTAACCGACAAATCGTCGGTTGGTTTTTCGGTCGCGAAAAGCCGCAGAGCAAGTCCCGGCCTTGGTCGATTCGGCGCATGGTCGCGACGAATGTTCGGAGGGTAAGCGAATGGCTAGCGGCGACACTGGAAATGTCGTGCCGGGCAACCGGTTGCGGGTTCGAGTCCCGTGCCCTCCGCTCTGCAAATTACGGGCTTTTCGAGCAATTGCTCGATGGTAGAACGAAACGGAAAAATCGCTCCGTGCTATGCCCGTGCTAGGATTGGACGAAGTTCCGGCAGCGTAGCCCCCTCAACCTCGCCGCCGCCTATCCGGCAACCCGAGCACGCGTCCTTGGAAGTGAAACCGTGGTTTCACTTTTCCCGCCGTCGTCCATCAGGCAACCCGAGCACACCTCGCCGCGAGTAGACCGCCGTCAATGTTCGCCCGGTCCGCTTGGCGACCTCGGCCGCTGGCAACGTGCGGAGCAACTTGTCGTCGGCTTTCGTCCAAGGCGGGTTGAGCCACGGTGGACGAGTTCCACGTCGACGATGGGCCTTGCTCATCTTCGCGCGACTCTCCGCCGTGTGCGTGGTGCCGATCTTGGCTCGCGTGATCTTCTCGACCACAGCCGCCGGGCGCGGCTTCCCGAGCTTCGCCGCCGCGATCTTGGCTCGTCGTCCAGGGTCGCGAGCTTTCGCCCATGCCAGCCGTTGCGCACGTCGGAACCACGGAAGCTTGGCGTTGGCCTGCCGTAACCGCCGTGTTCCCTCGGTCTGCTGGCCAGCGATCCTGAGCAGATATCGCCATCGGCTCACTTGCCACGGGCTCACGCCGAACGCACGGGCGACCGCTTGAATGGACTCGCGCCGGACCGCTGCCAAGATGTCGCCGTAAAGGATCGCGCCGGGCCGGAGCGTTGTTCCTACTCGTCGACCGATCGGCCAAGTGATCTTCGCATCGGTCACGGCCGTGATGCGTACCTCGCCGCGTAGCTCATCCATCACGACTTGGCCGAGCTTGAATCGCGGAGTTCGATAGGTGCCGAGTAGTTTGAATCGGTTGGCGTGGTTCATCGCTAGCGTGGTCGTGAGAAAATCTTGCGCCCGTGTTCCTGCACTTATTTTCGTTGCCGCCGTCGGTATCATCAGCCGCATGGACAGCCGCACGATCAAGCCCGAGCACGCTCGCCAGATCGCCGATACAGTCGGCCGAACATTAGGCTATCTGTCTCGTCTCTCAGCGCGTATGGACGCCTGCGGGTTTCCGCCCGATGATAAACTCCGGCAACTCGTCGCACGAGCCACGGAAGCAATGCACGCCTTGCGCGTTGAGTCGCATTACCTCGGGTGCGGGAGCGGTGTCGGCAGAGACCGGCGCAATCATGACTGTTAGTGTCTATCCATTCGTCAATAGCACGCTCATCCCGCCACTACACAAATCAGGTATTTGACATCGACTGCGATTACGTTTAGAACAACTTTCGGACTGAAAGCATCAGCTGTTCGTTCGGTCAACAACTCATTCACAAGGGCGGGTAAACCGATGGCAGATATAGGAAACATTGATCTTGGCAGCGATAAGTTCTACGAACGCAATTGGAGCACTTCGCAGTTTGCATTCGTCCGCAGCGAACCGCAATTGCCCAGCATTTTGGCTGCTGTAACAAGTGCTGTAAACCATCTCACGTCGTCAAAAGTACTAACTCCTTATAACTTGGGTAAAATTTGCAGCGAGAATCACGTTGATCCTGAATCGCTCTGCGATGTCACGGAAATTGCAACGCGCTACGCGGGAGAAGAGGCACCTCCGGAGATTCAAGTTGATTTTTTTCGTGATTCACCCAACAAGTCGTTTGATCGCTTCTTTTCTTGGGTCGACAGCATCCACAGTAAGAGGATTGCGATTGCGATGTTTGAGTACAGCGAAACCCCTCCGCCCGAGCCCGTGAGGCTAGGTAGATTCCATCCAATCGTATTCTTTCAGAGAGTTAGAGGTGGATGGGATATCTGGGACGTCAAAGGGTATCCCGGTCAGATAACGCATGAAGAATTAGAACAAGGCTTCAAGTATTTGGATGAGGATTGCGGCTCGCAAAAATTGATGCGGTATCTTGTCCCTCCTGTTAACTACGAGGTTGCACTACTCACAGAGGGCTTTAAGCCCTCCGCCACTACGTAGGCGTGACTTGCTGGCAATCCACGTTCTTTGCGCATGAAAAAACCCTGTCCACCGTGTTTCCGGCGATGGACAGGGCGGAGGTAGGCAGCGTCGCACGGCGGTGTTAATGCAGAGACGCTGCCGATTGATTTATGCGCTGCCCTTCATCTTGCACGCGCCGGCCGTCTCTCGCATCGAGACGCCGAAGTCGTAAACCACTCGCCAAGTCATGCCGAGTTGATCGAAGTCGGGTTGACCTTCCTCGATGATGGGCGACTCAGCGCCATTCAGGAAAGCGACTTCGCACGCCGCGAGTTGCGACGGATCGGCAAACAAGTACCACGCTGCCGTGCTGTAGCCGGTAATCGACGTGTTCTCTAGCCACGGGGTTGAGATGGGCTCAAAATTGCCACTGTGCGGATTGTTCGCCGGGAGGGTCGAGCTTGCACCGGTGACAACTTGGGTCGAGTTGCACAACACACGCGCCGTGCCTGCGAGCGTTGACGGCACAAGCAACGTTTTCGGACGAACCAAGATCGGATCGCCGTTGGCGTCGACTTGGTTCATGAACAACGTCTCGGCCTGCGAGAGCGAAGTGATCGAGAGCGCGGTGCCCGAACCCTCGGCATAGTTCGCGTTGCCGGTCGAGAAGAATGAACTCGGGTTCGACAACAGCAACTCGAACAAACTCTTTTCCAGCTTGATGCCCGCCATGCGGCCGAATTGTTGCGGCAGTTGCGCGAACGCCATCAGATCATCGTTGACGATATCTTTTCGCGTGAGTTGCACGATCGCGCCATACGTCTGCAATTCGCTGTCGTGCTCGGCCTCACTCAACCACACGTGCTTGAGTTTGCCATCGGGTGCGACTTCTTCGAGCTTGCCGCGAGCGGTGAACCGATACCGTTTGCTCGGTTTGAAGTCGGGATTCGATTCGACTTTCGCGATCGAGCGCCACACGCCCGCTACGTTGGTGAACGCATCGAGCAAGATTTTCGATGCCACGTTGCCGACGATGCCGCTTAGCGTCGTCGAGCTAAACGACGCTCGCAGTTGCCGGTCAGCTTGGAACGCATCGGCAATCTGACTTTGACCGATCCGACCGGGACCAGCCGGGCGACCGACGGCGCGAAGCGTCTCACGAACCACGCCATGCAAATTGATACCGCGATACCGTCGCTCAGCGAGTTCGACGGTCCGCTCGCCGTAGCTTGCAACGAGCCGTTGGGCAGGAACGCCCGACGAGATAGCCAGCGCCGCTTCGATCGCCTTGCCCTCATCGACGGACGCATTAAAGCCCATCGCTGGCGCTGCGGGTCGACTGGCACGAATCACGTGGCCCTCGGTCTCGCGCTCGGACCAGCCTGCCGCAATCGCGGTTGCTGCTAGTTCGGCATTCTGGCCGCAGATGCGACGCACAGCCGCGATACGCAATTCCTCGGCCACGTTAGCCGCTCGGGTTGCGGTGACGGTGGTCGGTTGATCTGTCGCCGTTTGCAGATTCGCAAACACTTCTTGAAGCGCCGCGGTTTGCTTGGGCGAGAGGTTGGCCGGATCAAGTTCCA
>JAEUIL010000576.1 GCA_016794255.1 Planctomycetaceae bacterium
GCGATGACGCCGGTCCCGTTCACGGTGAAGAACTTGCAGTCGATGGCGACGGCGATCATTGAAGCGTTCGGCGAGCGACGTATTGAACTTGGCGACGATCCGGCATTGTTGGCCGATCTTCGTTCGCTCCGCGTGGTCGAGAAGAGTTTCGGCTATCGGCTCGATGCGGCTCGCAATGCAGCAGGCCATGCTGACCGAGCGGTTGCGTTGGCGATCGCGTTGCACACGGCGAAGGAATTGCCGGTCGCGGCCGATTGGATCGCCCGTTGTGACATGATGGACGCGATGTTGTCGGGCGAACATCAAGCGGCGATCCCATCGCTGCGGGAGCTGCTGGGCGCGGAGACCTACGATCGCTACGTGGATGAGGATACATCGTTCCCGCCGCCGACGGGCGGGCGACTTCGCTTTGGGGCGGGATGGTGAACCATGCTCGAGCCTTCGCCTGTGTTGACCGAGGCCGAGCTGTGCCAGTTGCTCGTCGTGGCCC
Organism: Planctomycetaceae bacterium; assembly: GCA_016794255.1. Taxonomy (GTDB): domain Bacteria; phylum Planctomycetota; class Planctomycetia; order Pirellulales; family PNKZ01; genus JAEUIL01. The sequence goes on from JAEUIL010000576.1 coordinate 491, forward strand.
AAACGATCGACAAGCATCTGCGCCTGCACAGCGAGCCGGGGGAACGTGCGACAAGCATTGTTGCGATTCGGGCGATGGTGGCTCAGATCCACGGCCGCGGGCTCGCGGTCGATCGTTGCCAGTCGATCTTGGCCGGCGCGGAGCGGTTCTACTCGCGGCACAAGTGGCGATGGGATGGGGCTGAGAATATCCATCGGGCGATGCGCGCGGACGTGGCGGGCATCGTGGGCCATCTTCGTGAGCGGCTGGAATGGGTTCAGGCCGGTGGCCCGCCGTTGTAAGCCGGCGCTGAGAGCAACACGGGCAACTCGCCTTCGCGCTTGATCCGATCCGCGCTAGATTCCCGCGAGTGTTACCGCCACACGCTCAAGGGAATCGATCATGGTCGCCACCGCCACACGCTCGCACAGCTCGTCAGACACGCTCCCGCCGCCCGCCGAGTTGTCGGGCATTCTCTTGCGAGTGATCCTCGCTCACGCGGCCCCCGGCCCCGATGCGTTCACGATGAGCCGGATCGATCGCATGACCCGCGAGCTGTCGGCGGCTGGCGTGGCCCCTTCGGACTGCCGCAGCTTGGTCTACTGGTCGATGCGGTTCTATTCGCCCGGTGGCTGGCGTCGTCACGGCCGGGCGGCGATCCGGCAACGGATGATCGACCTCGCGGCAGCGATCGCGGTAGCAGCCCGAGGGGAATCGGCTCGGTCCCGTCAAACGTAGATGCTGGGCTCACCCACAAAATGGATTGAGAAGCATTCGTGTTGAGCCGAGCTATCAAAAATCGTGAGCGTGTGGCCGTCCTGAAAGGACAACGTCAACGAATCAGGAGGGGCGACTGCAACACGAACAATCGGAACGTCGATGATCTGATGAACTCGGTATGCGTCCCGTTCTGCATGTTTGTGGTCCGAATCAACGATCCGGCCCGCCGAGTCTCGCAGTTCCCACCGCCCCTCGACGTTGATCGAGACGAGGTTAGAGACATGAAACTGGATTTGGTACCGCCCCAAGCCAATCAGGTTGAACCCTTGGCCGACGACGCGATCTAGTCGAAAGTTCTCTGGGATGCCGTGCATTTGAGTTGCACCGGGGCGCATTTGGTGGGACGGATGCTCAAGTCTATCAACGGGCGACCGGAATCTGCCACGCCATGGGGAATCAGAGGGAGTAAGCGGCCGTCTGACCTCGCCGCTGGCCCGTGGCAGCGTGCGGAGCCGGTCGAACGGCTCGTGAGTTGACCTCGCGGAGCGGGCTGTGCAGGGCCGTTGGCTAGCCCGGGGATGCCCCCCGTGGGCCAAATTCGAGCCGAATCGGTTAGCTGTAGTCGGGCAGAAACTACAGCCGTTCGACCGTTTTCGGACCTGCTAGCAAGATTTACTCGACAAAATCGACGAACCGGGATAGACTGCCCGAGTGCCAAGAATCGCCTAGTTTTCTAGCCTTTTCCCGCCTTTTCAGAGTAGTGACGCCGCTGGGGCTCGAACCCAGGACCTACGGATTAAAAGTCCGGCGTCCGCTTTGCCGAAACGACGACAGGCAAACGACTTACGCAATGGCTTGATTCCTGTTGCACCGCCTGTTGCGCTTTCAGGGGAAAAACACGCTCGGGTCGATGCTGAACTAACCGCCCTCAACAACGCGTGGCCGACACTCTCGCCTGCGATCAAGGCAGCGATCAAGGCACTGGTGCAGACCTCGCAGAGCAACGCGGGGGTGAGCCATGCGTGAGCACTTCACCTCACTCTCTCCCGATCTGCCGCCCCGTCCCCTTCGGTTGAGTCGGCCGGATCCCTATCGCTCTGCCTATCGCAGTTCGCCCTCACGTTGAGGTGCAACGCTCGGCAACTCTCGGCCGAGTCGCGCGGCGATGGGTCGACCCGGGGCGGGGGGTCCCCTCCCGCGGTCGGCCCCAATTCAACTGCAGTGGTCATTAAACTACGAGCGGAGAACTTTTTTCAGCAAGTTTTTGGGCTGCGCTGCACTCGTGTGTTCCGATTTCCCCCACTTCACCCTCAGCAACGGAACAACACACGAGGCCCCGCACAAGGCCGTGCGACCTCCACGTCGCTCACCGTCCACCTCTATGCCTCCCAAGAAGCTCGTCGAAGCCTACGCCGTCGGCCGGCCCGACTTTTCGCGCGGTGCCGAGCATGCAGCAGTTTCGCTGCACGATGGGCCGCTTCTCCCTGGCGCTGCGCGTCAACATGACCGCCACGGCCGACCTCAATGCCGATGCGGTGCTGGACTTCCTGGCGTGGCTCAAGCGTCGTGGCTTGTCGCCCCGGATGTTCAAGGCGAAGCGAACGGGATTGTTGACGTTGTGGAAGTCCGGCTATGCCTCCGCCCCCACTCCAGCAGCACACTGCGGCCCCCTTACCCATCCTCCCCTGGTACAAAAATCGGGGCGTTTCAATCCTGCAGGGCAAGGAGACGAAGATCGCGTACTTCGTGATGTCACTGCCGTTTAGCGACGCACTGTTCTGTCAGGCGTTTCCGCGTGAGTGCACCGAGACGCTTCAGGAAGGGCATTGTCGAGCGTTTGAGTTCTTCGGCGGCGTGCCGACGCGGATCAGTTACGACAACAGCCGGATTGCCGAAACGGTCGATCGCCGCAAGTCCTTGCTAGATAAGAACAAAGGCGACGTAGAACGTCGCCTTGCGAAAGTGCGAAAGAGGCCCCGGTGAGAGTCGAACTCACGCTGGCGGATTTGCAATCAGACTCCCTGGCCCGGAAAACGCGGAAGAATGTGGGCATTTCCTTACGCATGCAGCGCTAGAGACAGCGCAGCAACCTCCTCCTAAATCAGTCGATGATCCAGAGTTGCAGGCCCTCGTAGACGCTTGGCCGACATTGCCGGTTGCGATTAAGGCAGCGATCAGCGCCCTCACGCGGGCGTCAGCAAGATAAGCTTCGCCGTAAAAGAAACGCCGTCACTATCGGCCGTGATTGCTTGGAATGGTTGAATTTCAAAATCCCTTCTCCCCTGATCTACGGATTAAAAGTCAATCCAGTAATTGATGCAAAGGGTACGCATGCAGCGACTTGCGGCGAGCCCGAAAATGT
>JAEUIL010000589.1 GCA_016794255.1 Planctomycetaceae bacterium
CGGCGCTGTTGGCGTCGGGGCACACGATCGCCGTGTTGCCGGGTCGCAAGATGCCCGAGGTGAAGAGCGTCGACGAACAGCACGGGTACGAGGCTCAATCGCACTCGACGCTCCGCAACGATCAGCGCGAGAAATCGAGCGCCGAACTACTCAAGGCGTTGCAGTCGCATGGCACACTCAAGCGCGTGGGTGTCGAGTTCTCGCAGTTTCCTTTGCACCTGATTCGACAGCTCGCCGCGGAACTCGTGGACGTCGAGGCCAGCCTGTTTCAATTGCGTCGTCGCAAGGATGCCGACGAATTGGCCGCGATTCAAAAGGCGATCGGCGCGACGGCAGCGATGTATGCCCGCGCGCGGGAAATCATTCGGCCGGGGATCAGCGAGCTCAAAGTGTTCAACGCGTTGCAAGCGACAGCGGTCGAGACGTTGGGCGAAATGATCACCGGGACCGGCAATGATTATCAATGCGGCTCGCGCGGCGGACCACCGCGTCAAGGGCGTGTGGCAGCGGATGGCGAGTTGTATATCCTCGACCTCGGGCCGGCTTATCGCGGCTACTTCGCCGACAACTGTCGCGCGATCGCCGTGAATCGTCGCCCCACTCCAGCTCAACTCGACGCCTGGAAACGGATCTTAGCAGTGCTCGACATGGTGCGCAGTGAGGTGCGGCCCGGCGTGAGTTGTCGAGCGATTTTCGAGCGTGCGCAAACGATGCTCGACGAAGCACGCCCCGGCGCGGTGTTCGATCATCACCTGGGACACGGCTTCGGGCTGTTTCCGCACGAAGCGCCGCACTTGAATCCCCACTGGGACGACGTGTTCGAGATCGGCGACACGTTCACGGCCGAGCCGGGACTTTACGGCGACGAGTTACGCGCCGGCATTCGGCTCGAACAGAACTATTTGGTGACCGAAAGCGGTGTCGAGCTGTTGACCGCCAGCATTCCGCTGGACTTGTGATCTGCCACGTTAACAGAGTTCAGAACGAACAGGTCAAACACATAGTATCCATCACGCTCCGCGTGATGTGATGTGCGTTCGATTCACAACCTGAGTTCCCAGTGTCCTTCGCGTTGGCGACGAACTAAAACGGCATGATCACGCGGAGCGTGATCGATACTCTAAAAGCCTTAGCGACTGACCACCGGCAATTGCAGACCCTGAATACCGACCACGTTGGGCTCGGCTTCCGGCTCGGCCTTTTCGAGCACCGTGTCGATCAGGTAATAGAAGAGTCGCCGCAGATCTTCGTTCTCGATGCCGTCGGCGACCTCTTCGGCCCGCTGCCGATACTTCTCGACCAGTCGCGCGGCTTTGTCGAACACGCCGGCTTCGGTGTAGAGCTTCTTCACGCGAGCTAACGTGGTCGGCGTGAGTTGCTTGGCGGCGCAAATTTCCTTCAACTCGGCCCGCTGCGCGTCGTTGGTGCCTTCGAGCGCGAGCGCCCACAACACCGTCGGCCGACCGCCGAGCACGTCGCCGCCAGCGAGCAGCTTATTGTGGTCGTCGCCGCGCCAGTCGTTGAGATCGTTTAAGATTTGGAACGCGACGCCCAAGTGCCGGGCGAATTGCCCCACGAAGCTCGCGTCTTGCACCGGACCTGCGAGTCGCAAGCCGGAATACACGGCCGCCTCGAACGCCGGAGCGGTCTTGAGCGCGTAGATCTTGAGTGCGTCGAGCGGGGTGAGCTGCTTTTGCAGCGAGTCACGCCACAGCAACTCGGCACCTTGTCCTTCGGACAATTTCATGTGAGCGTCGGCCAGTCGATCGAGAATGTCGCACACCGCATCGGCGCCGAGCGTCGCTTTGTCGCGACTCACGAGGCGATAGCCCATGCCGATCAGATAATCACCCACGTTGATCGCGGTGGGCGTGCCGAACTTGCGATGCATCGTCGCTTCGCCGTAGCGGAATTGATCGTCGTCTTCGATGTCGTCGTGGACCAGCGACGCCTTGTGGAACGTCTCGATCGACATCGCGGTCCGCTTGATCGCAGCCGGGATTTGCGCGATGAACTCGGCACCGTTCGCGGCGGTCGCTTGTCCACCAGTCAGAGCGTCGTACACCGCCAGCGTGATAAACGGCCGAGAGTGCTTGCCACCTTTGGATAAGAAGTCGTAGGCGATCGCTTCGGTCGCGGCGATCGGGTCGAGGCCGCCGACACCATGTCCGTTCGCCTCGGCGAGCGTCGCACCGCCACGCACACGCGGAGCGACTCGATCCAACTCGGTCGGCTCGAACATCTGGGCCGCGGCCCGCATCAAATGCACGTACGATTTGGTCTTCACTGCCGGAGCTTCCTGCCGCGTCTCGATCATGTCCATGACCCAACGTTCGTCGACGCCCGTGTTGCGACAGTCGCTCGACAATAGCGGCACTGCCATGCACGGAATTCCGGCCAGCAAAATCTTGTCGATCGCCTTCTCGAGCACATTCAAGCACGCTACGCCGCAGATCGCGTCGACGTAGCCGCTGACGATAATCTTGAGCACGATCGGCGAGCCTTCGGCGACCAGCACCTTGTAGCCGAGATCCTCGGCCCGAGTGCGGAAGTCGGCGATCGTGCAAGCGCCACACTTGCGGCAATCGAGGCCAAAGTCGTCGTACTCGGCCGGGCAGCCCTCGGCATGTTTCAAACAATGCGGCAGCAGGAAGAGCCGCCGCTCGAACGGAACTGCCGCGACCTGCGAGTGCCAAAACGCCGAGGCGAGATTGACCATCATCCAGCCGAGATACACTTCGCTAAGCCCTGCTTGCTCCAGCGTTAGTCGAGCGATCTTTTCGAGTTCGTCTTTCGACAGTGGACGCGACTTGTCGAGCTTGTCGGCGACATCGCGGCAGCGGAGCCGCAGGCCCTCGCGCATCTCCAGCGTCTCGGGGACCTGTTTGAAACGGCTCGTGTCGCGCCGCTTCTTTTTCGGTTCCGCTCCTGTAAACGAGCCCGAGTCGGCAATCATGTTCAGATCAGCAGGTGCAGTAGCCAACAGTCGATCCTTTCAAACCCACGGTTCGCAAACACTTTCTCCGGGCCTAAGATCGCGAGTCGATCAAAGGCTTTCAGTGCTGCTAGCTAGGGAAAGACTTTCGCTCAATGGGGGTGTGTCAATTCCGCTCTAGGCGAGGCGGGCGGCTGCAGGCAGGCCAAGGCATGACCGAGCGCCGATACGGTGAAGATTATCGGATATAACTTCTCATAATACCACAGTTTAGCGAAGTAAAAACCGATCGGCGACGGCACTTGGTGCTGATTGCTCTCCACGGCCTCGACGAGCCAGCTAAGTCCCTTGACAGCTAAGGCTTGCGCCGCCGGGTTGGACTCATCGGCGAGCAACGCCTCGACGACCAAGGCCGTCTCTTCGACGCTCGACCGCAGCGGCCCCACGGCCTGACCACGTTCGAGCACCGGTCCGCCCCCCCAACCGCCGTCGGCGTTTTGCTCGGCTAGCAGGAACCGAATAGCTCGCTGAGCGGGCTCTGTGTGCATCAACCGCAGGTCACGATACGCGAATAACACCCGGGCTGTGCCATAGAGCGGATTTTCGTCGTCGGTCCGAGCTTGATTGCCGAACCAAAGAGGGAGCCAACTGCCGTCAGGGCGCTGAGTTCGGGCGAGATAAGCCCGGCCGCGGTCACGCGCCGCGCGCAAGTCCGGTGAGTCGGTCCAAGGCTCGATGGCTCGGAGCGCGTGAGCCGTCAGATCGGTGCCGCTGCGGTCGAACGGCAAGACGCCCCAACCGCGACAAAAGGTGGGCCAACCTCCGTCGCCGTTTTGCAGTCCGAGAAGCCAATCGCGACCAGATTGTTCAGCGACTCTTGCCGGTTCAGTGTCGTCGCTGACTTTTTCATCCGGCGCAACAAATCGTTGCAACGCGAGCAATGCCCCGGGGGTGTCGTCCGCGTCGGGCACCGCTCCGCTCAAATCGCTCCAGCCCCAACCGCCTGGCGCTGCGCCGGTGAATGGATGACGCTCGGTGTGTTGGCAGCCGAGCAACCAGGCGAGCAATTGCGGAGTGAGATGTTCACAGTCCTCATTTCCGTGGCGCGTGTTGAGTGCATTGATCGCCAGCGTCGTAACCCAAGTCGCGAGATTGGTGTCGATCGGCCAAGAGCCATCCGTCCGCACCGAGTCGAGCAAGAATTTAAGACCGAGACGCGTCACCGGATGATCGTGACGTCCCGTGCCGGCGAGACTCATGACCACGAAACTGGTCAACGGAGTCGCTTCGAGATAGCCGCCACTCGCGGGTTGCATCTTGCTTAGGACCCGCAAGCTCGGCTCGATCGCCCAACGGCGTAAGAGTCGCATCACAGGATTGCGTGGCGGTTGCTTGAAGTAGCGAGCTTGGCCGATCGCCACGAGCGCGGGAATCGCGTAGCTCACCACCGGCAGCCGTGCAAAACGATACCACGACTGTGGCAAACAAGCGGCCTCGAACGGCAGCGGTGACACTTCGCTCCACGGCACCAACCCGGCGAGCGCGTAGTTTGTGAGAATCGGGACCGCGAACGTCTTGTCTTTCCCGTAGCGACGCCGCAAGCCCGGAATGCCGCCGAGTTGCTCGATGTACTGTTCTGCGTGCCGCAATGATTCGCGGTAGTGATCGGCTTGGCCGGCAAGATGCGTGGCGGCCCGCACGAGCATCGTCGTCGAGATATTCGAGACGCTCTTGTCGGTATCTCCCAAGCCACCGTCGGCGTTCTGGCGATCATAAATCCACCGCAGGCCCGACTCGATGAGCGACGTAAACCGCGGCTGTTCGGCAGACGGTTGCTGAGGCCGGAGCAGCGACAGAGCACTCACGGCCGTCGCGGTTGATAGCGCCGACGACGACAACTCGCCGACCCAATGCCCCGCGGGCGTCCGCTCTGCCAGCAGATCGGCTCGCGCACGTTGATAAGCACGTTCGAGTCGAGCGAGGTCAAGCATGGTATTCGTGAGGGAGGGGTGAGCTGTCGGCGGAGTTGCTATTTCAGTCCGCCACACGGCTCCACGCAAGGGGCAGACCCTCCGTGTAGGCGCGAAACCGCAAGCGAAGGGCGAACTCGATCCAATTTGGCAGTCCTTGTAGCTCGCTTGCGGTTTCACGCCCAAACCCCGGAGAACTACCTGACGTTGTCCGAATCGTCGTGGTCCGTACACTACGTCTTCACCATCTCTCAGTTCCTTCGAGTCTTGGCATGTCGCGCGTCTTCCCCTATCTACAGTATCTTGCCGTTCGCATGGCGCTGTGCTTGCTGCAGTCGCTGCGGATCGAGACCTACGCCGACTGGTCGCCGTGGTTGGCGTGGCTCTGCGCCGATGTGCTGAAAATTCGCCACAATGTGATCCGGGAGAGTTTGCAGATCGCGTTTCCCGAGGCGAGCGAGGCTCGACGGCGAGAATTGACCCTCGGCATGTGGCAGCATCTGTTTATGCTCGTGGCCGAGGTGGCTTTGGCCGGTCGCAAGATTCACGAGACGAACTGGCGACGGTACCTGAAACCGAACAATCTCGAACCACTTGCTCGGTTGATGCTCTCGGATCGCCCGAAACTGTTTCTCTCGGGCCATCTCGGCAACTTCGAGATGTCGAACTATCTGCTCGGGCTGTTCGGCTTGCCGACGCTCGCCGTGGCCCGGGAGCTCGACAACGAGTATCTCGATCGCTTCATCCGCACCTTTCGCGCTCGCACCGGTCAGCGGATGGTCGACAAGAAAGGGGGCTACGACGACATTCAAGCCACGCTCGCCGCGGGAGGTGCCGTGTCGATGCTCGCCGATCAATACGCCGGTGGCAAAGGTTGCTGGGTTGATTTCTTCGGTCGACCGGCTTCGACGCACAAAGCGATCGCGCTGCTGGCGCTCGAATACGAAGCGCCGATCCTCGTCGGCTGCACAAGCCGACTGGGTCGCCCGTTGCATTGCGAGATGATGGTCGGCGCGGTGCTCGACCCGCGGACAGCCGGCGAGACGTCGGCAGGCGTTGTTCCGCTGACGCAATGGTTCACGAGCCAACTCGAAGGCCTGATTCGCCAGATTCCGGACCAGTATTGGTGGGTCCACCGCCGCTGGAAAGGAACGCCTCCCCAAAGCCGCCGGGCACGGCAGTCGCGTTCCGCGGTCGGCAGCTGACGACTCTACCCATCATGCGGCGAATTGGCCTCTGCCAGCCGCTCCGTTTGCCGACCCGCCCAGTGGAAGAAAGCAAGTTCGCCAAGCCCCGTTTTCTGTCGCGAAACGATCTGCTATACTCGGGAAGGTACGGTGGCCATAGCTCAATTGGTTAGAGCACCAGATTGTGGATCTGGGGGTTGTGGGTTCAAGTCCCATTGGCCACCCCTTATCAGATTCGCCATGTCGCGCGGTTTACCCGCCATTGGAGCAGAAAAGCCGTCGAGCGCAGCTTCGATTTCGTGGCGATTTTCGACCACGGCTCGGTTGGCATTGTGTGAAGCGTTTCCGACGGGCCGGGATTACTCTCAGTTCGCGAATGATTTCATTCATGCGGGCCCAATCATAGCCAATATCTGCAGGGCACCCCAGGCGTTTTTTCCGAGTCTAGCGGTAACGACGCGATTTTGTTGAGCGAGCGATCTTTCAAGTAGCCGGTGTTCCGAAACTCAAGCGAACGTGTTAACCACCCGATCCGCTGCACGCTCCGAACACGCATTTGACGTCGAAGCTGAGCGATGGGCGAAAGTGCGACTAGGCTGGAGCCACCGCATTGCCTATAATCTAGTCAATTAATTATGCGAGCGAGTATGAGACTTGCCCGTGTTCTGAACATCGACGCAAGCTTTCTCGGGGGCGAATTGGATTCGACCGGGCAGGTTGAGGTGTCGGTGGCGTGCCGTGGTTGGTCAGTTGGCCACGATAAAAGCTGACCGTGAAAGTTATCTGCCGAAGATAGCTACGCTCTCGCTGCCTAATTAGAGCAGCGCCGACTGCGGACTTTCGCCGGAGAAGTCCAAAAGTCGGTCACCAATTCCGGATCGCCGCGAGTCAACGCTGGGAACGTTCGCGGTTAAACAAGTGCCTGGCTAGCCGGTAACGACCTTGTCGGATGGGGCGTGAATGGCGAAGGCGTAAATAGTTCGACTACGCACGTAGAGGCCGCCGCTGAAATGTCACGGGACGCGGGTTCGATTCCCGCCGCCTCCACTGACAGTCGTCCGAGACATCGGGCGACACATCAGGACAATGAACGCCAGAACCCCTGTTACCGCAGGGGTTTTGGTGTTTCGGGACTTCGAGGTCAGCGGGACAGGCAGGGACAGGCGGTGTCAGTGAAAGACCACCTGAGACGTCCGAATCACTGCCAATCCACTGACACTTTAGAGCCTCCACGGCCTTGGCTTGATCCTCGATGCCGATATGGGTGTACTTCATCGTCATCTTGATGTCCGTGTGACGCGCTAGTTCCTTGGCCTC
>JAEUIL010000627.1 GCA_016794255.1 Planctomycetaceae bacterium
CGGCGTAAGGAAGCTGATGTGCGTCCCCCTCGATGTACGGCGCGGCGTCACGGCGTCTCGCCTCATCGAGCATTGCCGGCGAGCTATCCAAGCCGACGACGGTGTAACCCGCTTCCTTGAGCCAGCGGCAGAAATGTCCTGTTCCACAACCGACCTCAAGGATTTCCCTCGCACTTGGAAAACTGGTCAACAGCTTGCCGAGCAGTCGCTTTTCTAAACCGTCTGCGCGGCTCCCCAAACCCGCGTACCAATCCTCATAACGACCGGCCAGTTGAGAGTCGGTGAACGGATTGGGTTTTGCGCCCACCGGGAGCGGAACTGAACTCGTTGAAAAGGAAGCCATTATTCGCCCTCTGCTCCTGGCGGCGTCGTCTCTGCATTCTGGCCCGTGCCGGGTTGGATTGGGTACTCGCCCGTCATACCGAATACCGGTAGGGCCAGCATCCAGTGGAGCCGGTCCGCTTTTTGCTCGTCGCGGAATTGCTTGAGGCCAATCGTCATGTTCTGGTGACCGGCTGCGGGTTGCGGCCGATATGTGCCCAGCAGAAAATCCCACCAGGGGAGATTGAACCCGAAGTTGCTGTTGGTTTCGCGTCGTTCGACCGAATGATGAACTCGGTGCATGTCGGGCGTGACGACCACCAGCCGCAAGATGCGATCCAATGGCTCCGGCAAAGCGACATTAGCGTGATTGAACATCGAAGTTGCGTTGAGCAAGACCTCAAAAATGAGCACGGCCAAAGCTGCGGGTCCAAGCAGAAACACCACCCCGATTTTAATGAGCATCGACAGCACGATTTCGACCGTGTGGAACCTGAGACCGGTCGTTACGTCGATATCAAGATCGGCGTGATGAACCATGTGCAGCCGCCACAGGGCAGGAACAGCGTGGAACATCACGTGTTGAAGATAGATTGCCAAATCCAGCGCGGCGACCGCCAAAATGATTTCGAGCCACTCGGGCCAAGCTACCCGGTTCAGCACACCCCATTGCTGTTCTTGGGCGAGCAGTGCGGCGGCGACGGCCGTCAACGGCACTAGCAAACGCACGGCAACCGTGTTCAAGGCTACGAGCGCCAGATTACTCAGCCAACGTAGCGGCTTGCGCACCGATAATTTGCGGCGAGGAAAGAGGCACTCTCCAATCGCCATGACCACCAGCACGCCGACGAAACAGCCCAGTCGAATCGACGATTCAGCAACCGGATTCATGTTGGATCATCCATGTCAGTTTTCGTTGCAAAGCTGCTCCTCGATCACAAACCGACCAGAGCGACTCGTTAGCCGCGAAACGGCGGCCGGCACATGTCTAGGGGTTGCTTGATCGGGTCGTAGGGAATAGTCGGCACCGGCGGCAATGGCGGAGAACTGGCGATGCAGGCCCACGCCAACACCAGACCAACAATAATCGCGCTAGCTACACATGACCGTCCCTGTCTGCTCGACTCGCCGCGCCCGGCCCAAGCAGACGCTGTGGTGGCGATTGTCAGTAGAACGAACACCACCAAGCTTTGGGCCGGCGCAGTACCGAATCCGAACAAGGCGTTTGGGCATTCCAGTATCCTGGTCAAAACAAGGTATTCATGAAAGGCTGCAACTCCCAACCCCGCCGACGCCATCGGCACACTCAGTAATCCGAGCAAGCCGGGTCGCGAACGATCGATGTAGATTCCGACCGCAGCAACGACCAACGTCGCCATCATGAATGAGCGCTGATAGAAACAAAGCGGGCAGGCCTTTAGTCCCAACCCAACGCTCAAATACACGCTACCAATCGTGCCGATAAAGGACATCACAATCACAGCCACCAACCACGCTTTGGCTGCGGAGAAAACAATGGCATCGGCACCACACGTCACCAGGTCTGATTCCGTCACTCTTGTGAAGCCTGCATCGGGCAGTTCCTTACAGCCAACGTTTAGCGGACGCACATCGAACCCATGACGTTCCAAAATGTCAGCCGCTGCCGATGAACGCTTTCCCATATTGCAGTGAATATAAACGATTTGATCCTTCGGCAGCCGCATGGCTAACTGCTCGCCGGCCATCCCGTTCTTCAATTCGCTAAGAGGCAAAAGTACGGCCCCTTCGATATGCCCCGCATCCCATTCCGACTTCTCGCGGACATCGACGAGAACCGCGCGCTTTTCATCGACGTTCTTCTTGACCGTAGCAAGAGAATCGTTCGTCGGTTGCCGTTCCATCAAGACACTCCTTCGTGCGAAAAGTGCGTGGGCACGCGATGCCCTAGCGTCACAGCTAACGCCCTATATCACATCACGGATTCGCCTTTTTGAAGCCTGCGGCCACAAGTTCTTTGTAGCCCGGCTTTAGAGAGCGGACCTTGTAACCTTGTCGTTCCAAAATATTCGCCGCGGCGAGAGACCGCTTTCCGACGACGCAATGGGTGTAAAGAACCTTGTCCTTCGGTAACCGCTTGCCAAGTTGGTCGGTGTCGAGGCCGCTTTGCAGTTCACTGAGCGGCAAGAGGATCGCGCCATCGACGTGGCCCGCGTCCCATTCCGAACGTTCTCGAACGTCTACCAGGACGGCTTTCCGCGTGTCCACTTTCTCCTTGACGACGGCCAGGGAATCCGTTGTCGTGTCGGCAGCAAGTGTCCATCTGCCTCCCATCGTGACAGCAGCGATCAGCAAGGCGGCCTTGGTTATCAGTCGCATTTCGGGCTCCTTCGCAAATTAGGTTATTAACAGCATCCGACAATTGTGCGGTCGCGTTCGAGTTGCCAACCCCTCTTCGGCGCGACGTGTTTCCATCATGCCTGCTTCTCCGCTCGAATGACTGCGCACAGTGAAAGCTCGTGACCGGTACGTGCATTCCTGCCGAGCCAGAGAACACGGGGATTCGCCAGTCCGTTCAATTCCATTCGGGCCAGAAAGTCCTGCTGCATTAAGGCCCCGCCGATGCAACGAAACCAGTCGTTGATCTCGCGACGCACTTGGCCCGGAAGTTCATCCTTGAGAACGATCTCTGCGAAGATGGTGCGGCCTCCCAGACGCAGCACGCGAGCGACTTCGCGCATGACGGCATCCTTGTCGGGCGACAGGTTATAAATGCCGTTGGCCGTAACGAGGTCCACCGAGTTGTCGGGAAGCGGGATTGCATCGGCCGGCGCATGCAGCCATTCAATATTGTCAATCTCCACAGCCGCGGCATTTCTTCTGGCCTTTTCGAGCATTGCTTCAGAAAGATCAAGGCCGAAGAGCTGTCCCGTCGGACCAACTTTCTGGGAGTAGAGATACAGATCCAATCCCGCTCCGCAGCCCAAGTCGAGCAGCGTCTCGCCGGGTTGCGCGTCGACGAACGCCTGCGGGTTGCCGGCTCCGGTGAACGACTCCCACATGCCGGGTAGTAACCGACTCAGGAGCAATGCATCATAGCCTACGCTCTCGGCGAAGTCGCGCCCAACGGGGAAGTTGAACTTCTCTCCCGACATCGTGGCAACTTGTCCGTAGCGTGCGGCGACCGCCGCTTTTATCTCCTCCTGCGAATACTCTTGAAGCAATTTCATTTGGAAGCCTGAACCTGGTCAAGACAATTCGACAAATGTTCGATAACGCATTCCACTTCGGCGATAGTCGATTCTCGTCCCAAGCTAAATCGCACGGCTCCGAGGCCAACCGCCTCCGATACTCCCATTGCCTTCAGCACCGGACTCATCTCGATGCTGCCGGCGTGACACGCCGACCCGGTTGAAGCCGCCACCTCCGGCATCCTGGCCAGTATCTCACTTCCAACGAGACCACGAAAACTTACGTTGAGGGTGTTCGGGAGCCGGTGCTCGGGGTGACCGTTGAGGACCACGCGCTCGCCAAACCGCTTCTTAAGGCTCTGCCAGAAATGGTCCCGCAGACGGGCCAACCCTGGGTCGTCGACCCATTGCTTGGCTAAGTCGCAGGCTGCCCCAAGGCCGACGATTTCAAGGACATTCTCAGTGCCGCCGCGCCGGCCAGCTTCATGGGCCGCACCATGCAGCAACGGCTCCAATTCCACTCCCTCGCGAACATAGAGCGCACCGACACCCTTCGGGGCGTATAGCTTGTGGCCGGCGATCGTCAGCAGATCGACTCCCAAAGATTCCACGTCCACGAGAATCTTACCGACGGTTTGGGCGGCGTCGGTGTGCATCAACACTTCATGTTCGCGCGCGATGCGGGCGAGCGTCTCGATCGGCTGGATTGTGCCCACCTCGTTGTTTGCGTGCATCACGGAGACGAGCACCGTGCCCGGTCGGATCGCCCGTCGCACGTCGTCCGGATCGACCCGTCCGCAACCGTCTACGCGAATATGTGTGACCTCGGCTCCCAAACATTCCAAAAACCGACACGGCTCCGTCACCGCCGGATGTTCGATCTGGGTGATAATAAAATGCGGCCGGTCCTTGCGGAGCGATTGCGAGAAGAACGCTCCCTTGAGCGCATAGTTGTTCGCCTCGGTTCCACCGGAGGTGAAGACCAGTTCCGTGGCGTCACAGCGCAACAACGCCGCGACTTGGCAGCGGGCTTGCTCAACCGCATCGCGAGCCGGAATTCCCGCCCAATGCAGGCTCGACGGGTTCCCAAACCCATCTCGCAAGAATGGCTCCAGGGCTGCGATCACCTTGGGTGCCAAAGGCGTTGTAGCATTGTAGTCCAGGTAGATTCTACTCATCTCTTCGCCTTGTCCCGTCGTCCGCGATTCTTTGCGGGCTTGTGAGTGGCCTGTGTTTGTTGAGCTTTGTTCAATCGCTCCTTTTCGGCCTTGATGGCTTCGGGTGTACGTTTAACGACCGGATCATCACGCCCCACCAGTGCAAGCATGTCACGCACCAATTGCGGACGAGCCAGGTAGTAGCACCGTAAGGCCCCGTCTTGGGCATAATCGACCAACCGGGCGTAACGCAGCACAGCGAGATGTTGTGAAATGTTGGCCTGCCGTGCCGTCAGCAAGTCCTCCATGTCCGTCACGCACTTCGGCCCAGCTAACAATTCCTGGAGAATCATGAGACGCGTCGGATGCGAGAAAGCCTTGAGCAGTTCCGCTACGGCCGGCGATTCTTCGGACTCAATCATCGAGCACCTCCTATTGCATGCGAATCTACGAATATTCTAATATAACGACCTAAGGGAGGCAACCAGGGTATTCGCGACCTGCTGACTGCGGCCTTGCCTCCAAATTACTTGACGCAAAAGGACGGTTGTCGCAATGTCGAAGCGCTTCACGGAATCCAATACCGTCGTATCGGCACTTGCCAAGGAAGCCGAGTACGAAACACTGTCATCGGCTGATTTGATCCAGTCACCCCATCTGGAAGTGATGCGGCTCGTAATTCCTGAACGGCAAACTGTTCGTACCGATGGCGGATCGTCAGGAGAGTTTACGGTGCAGTGCCTCAGAGGCACGATCAACTTTGAGGCGGCCGGGAGACAACAGGTTCTGCAAGTGGGAGACTTGGCCTTTCTCGCCTCGGGCCAACCGCACGCCATGCACGCGGTCGAGAACTCAGTGGCCCTCGTGACGATTTGCCGTCAAGCACACAGCCACTGAGATTGCCCTAGATTGGCGTTTTTTTCTTAGAAGGTGTTTGTTAAACGCTATCGTCGCTGTTTCGGCCTGGGCGGTTGGCTGAGGCGTTGCAGCATTAAGCGGATCATGGCGATCTGAATCATGGCTTCGCTGTTCTCGACGAGTTCCTCGTAGTCTTTGCTGAGCCGTCGACTGTGGCCCAGCCAGGCGAATGTGCGTTCGACCAACCACCGCTTGGGTAACACTTGAAAGCCAACTTGGCCCTCAAGCTTACGAACGATTTCCAGAACCCAATCACACCACCGTTGTAACCACTCGACGAGCTTTCCGGCGTAGCCACCGTCGGCCCAAACCAACGTGATCGTTGGGAACGAAGCGGCCGCTTTGAAGAATACTAGTTTGGCTCCGTCGCGATCTTGAATCGCTGCCGAATGGACCACAACCGCCAACAACAAGCCTAAAGTATCGACCAAAATGTGGCGTTTGCGGCCGTTGATTTTCTTGCCGGCA
>JAEUIL010000724.1 GCA_016794255.1 Planctomycetaceae bacterium
CTCGGGTCCATTGGGCGATGGCTTTGTAGCCGCGGGCTCCGGTCAACAAACCGCAGACGATCGCAGCCAGCATGGCCCCTAAAGGATGGCGTCGTCCCTTACGCCCGCGAGGATCGGGGATCGCCGCCAGCATCGCCAGCAGGCTTTCTCCAGCGCAGGCTTCCACAAAACACCTCCGTGCTCAGGAAAAAATCGAATCCGTTCCACTCCGTACGATCTCAACTCCCGACTGGTTCAACCTTTCGGAAAACTGATCGGCCGTGACGATCCATGCCTGTCGGCGAATCCCAGAGCAACTCGTCGCCGAGATTCACGCGCCGCTTGCCGATCGCGACAGCTTCTGGATTCATCCGGCGGCGCTCGACGGTTGTTTGCAACTGGTTGTGGGACAGCTCGCCTCGTCACGCGATTGCCTGCGCGACTTGTTTCTCCCCTTGAGCATCGAGCGGCTGCGCTGGCAACGTCGGCCCGGGGCTGTGTTTCATTGTGTCATGCGACCCCGTGCCGATTACGTAGTTGCCAACGAGACGCGCGTCGCGGATCTCGTGCTGTACGACGAGCACGGCGTGTGCGCTCAAATCGACGGTCTGGTCGTGAAACGCGCCAGTCGCATGAGTTTGGAGCGTTCGTCGAGCGATGATCTCGACGGCTGGCTGCATGCCGTGAGTTGGGAGCCTGTCGAGTTGCAGCCTGCCGCAACGATGTCCTCGGAAGCATGGTGGCTCGTGGGCGAACAGGTAACGCAGCTCGACGAGTTGCGAGATGCGTTACAGACTCGCAAGCAACACGTACTGGTCCACGATTTTGCCACAGCAAGCGAGCAATTGCAGACGAATCTCGCTCCCACGAATACGCCGCAGCACATCGTGCTTGTGACGCCGAGTTCGCAGAGCGTGTTGCCATCACCAGCTACCCCGACATCGCACGCATGCGCACGGTTGCTGAACCTCATTCAAGGTGTGTGCCGGACCCCGGGGGAATTGCCGCGCATGTGGTTGGTCACGCGGGGCGCTCAAGCCGTGCAGCACGACTCGCTGCCACTCGACACCCCAGCCGCGAGCCATTGGGGTTTTGCCCGCGCACTCGCGCATGAACATCCCGAGTTGCACGGCACTTGTCTCGATCTTGATCCGCGTTCGTCTGCCATTGAGTGGACCGCGATGGTCGACGAACTGCTCGCGGCCAGTGCCGAACGACAAGTCGCTTATCGCGGTGGTCAGCGATTCGTGGCGCGCTTGCAATCGCTCGTCGCGACGCTGGACCCGAAGGTGCTCGCATCCAACGCCGGACAGCAACGTCTGCAAATCACCGCCCGTGGTTCGCTCGATCAGCTCCAACTTATCGCTGCGGATGCACGCCAGCCCGGGCCGGGCGAGGTGCGAATTGAGATCGATGCGGCAGGGCTCAATTTTCGCGACGTGCTCAATGCACTCGGCCGCTATCCGGGTGATCCGGGAGAACTGGGCATGGAGTGTGCTGGGCGGATTCGCGATCTCGGGCCGGGCGTCGAGGGCTTGGCCATCGGCGATCGTGTCGTAGCGCTGGCTCAAGGGTCGCTCGCCACGAGCGTGACCGTCGCGGCGGCGTTGGTCGCCAAGGTGCCCCCGTCGTTGACACTGCCCGAGGCGGCAGCCGTGCCGGTCGTGTTTCCGACGGCCGAGTTGGGAATGCGACGGCTGGCAAACTTGCAACGTGGCGAACGCGTATTAATTCACGCCGCTGCCGGAGGCGTTGGTTGGGCCGCGATTGAGATTGCCAGGAGTGTCGGGGCCGAGATTTATGCCACGGCCAGTCGCGACAAATGGGACTACCTGCGTCGGCAGGGGATTACCAACCTGTATGACTCGCGATCTCTCGAGATTGTCGAGGGTGTGCGTCGCGACACAATGGGGCTTGCCATATCACTTGCTGCCGACGCTGCTGATAGCGACACGCTGGTTCGCCGAGATATTGTGGCATCACGTGGGCACGTGGCGCGTGCGAGTCATATGTCTGGTGGGCGTGTTGGTGTTAAGCGTCAACCCGTTGCTCATGCCCGACCGGCTCGCGTGGTTGCCGCAATGTTTCACCCGTGGTTCAACGCCCGAGGTGCGCGACGGTCTCACGACGCCGCCGATTTATCCGGCCCACTGGTTCGTGCCCATCTTCAAGTACCTCGAGTTCGATCGAGTGGAGCGCGACGTGTTGCCCGCGGGGATGCCGCCGCCGCAACTGTACACACACACGGTCGAGTGGCGTGATTTGGAGCGCGTAGCGCAGTTTCTCGAACAACAATCGCTCGGGCCGCGCGAGTTGACGTGCTATCACAACACAACCGCGCACCTGTACCCGCGATTGGGCGTGTGGCCCGCGACCCGGTGGATTTGGCCCGAGATCGCCGTGGCGTACCTTCGCCAGCACGAACCGGTGCTACGCGAAGAGTTTTCGCGTAGCGGTCAGCGTTGGGTCGTCAGCGATCTCCGACGCGCCACGCTCGTTGCACCGGGCCCGTCGCAAGCGAACGATCAAGCGATCGGGCTGCCCGACAACTTTCCGGAAGTGTAACGCGACAAGTTTCCTTGGAATCAGCCGATCGTGTTTCGCGCCGGACGTTACACGGTGCATCGTGTCGAGCAACCGGTGCGCGAACTCACCGGCGACGTGCCGCCGGAATCGTAAGGCTGACTCCGACCAATCGCTACGGCTTGCACCAGTTACCCGGTCCACAGATGCCCGGGGTGCAGTTCGGACAGCAGAGCAACGGGATCGGCTTGCGACAGTAGCGGTCGCACTCGAAACAGTTAGGTTTCTGCACACACGGCAGCGGTTTGGGGCAGTAATCGTCGCATTGATAACAAAGCGGCACTCGCACGCAAGGCAGCGGCTTCGGACAATAGTTGTCGGGACAGCAATCTTTCGCGCAGTTCGCCACGTTGCTACACGTGAAGCCGTACCACAGCCGCGCTCGACGTTCGTCGGCCTTGGCAGAAGCGACACTCACCAGCGCGAGCAACGTCAGCACAAACACGCGGATCAGACGTTGTGAGGATATCTGGAACATCGGTTAGCTCGCGTTACTAGGTGAAGTCGGGGCGTTCAAGCCGTTGGCTGGATTCTGAATCGTCGCCGGTGCGGGAGGCGACGGGGGTGTGTCGCTCGGCTGCTTGTCGTTCGGCTCGGGCGGCAGGATGATCTCGCCATTCGCACCTGGCGGCGGAGTCGTGACCGAATCGGGATTCAGCCGCATCTGCCAGCCGCCTCCGAGCGCTTTGTAGAGTTGAATCAACCCGCGGGCTGCGGCCGATTGCGCTAGCGCGAGACGGTCTTGCTCTTGCGTGAGCAGCACCTGCAAGTTGAACACCCGGTTGTAATCTTGAGCGCCGAGTTCCGATTCGACCGTGGTCAATCGCACGGACTCAAGCGCGGCCGATACCGCCTCGTTCAACGCCAACACTTGTTCCTTGGCCCGCAAGAACGTCACGATGGCGTTCTCGGCTTCTTCGTTCGCCTTCAACACGGTTTGCTGATATTGAACCGCGAGTTGCTGGAACCGCGCGTCTTGGATGCGAATGTTGTTCCGCAGCCGTCCGTATTGCAGGATTTGCCACGTAAAAGTTGGCCCGACGTTGCCCACCCACGCCTTTTGACTCCACAGCAACGGAAATTCGACCGCATTGAGTCCCAGGTAACCCGAGATCGACACGTGGGGATACAGTTCTGACTCGGCGTAACCGATGAGCGCCGATTGGGCGGCGGCTTGACGCTCGGCGCTTCGCACATCGGGACGTCGCAGGATCAACTCGGCTGGCACCGACACGACCACTTCCGGCGGCGTTTGGGGAATAATCTCGGGCGTGGAGCGCGGCGGATTCAAGTCCTGCGGCGGAATGCCAAGCAGCACGCAAAGACGATTGTTCGCCGTCCGCTTGTTCACTTCATACTCGGGGATCAACGCCTCGGTGCGGAACAGGTTGGCCTTGGCCTGCATCATGTCGACCGGTTTGTCACGCCCTTTCTCGACACGAATCTTGTAGTACTCGTAAGTGTTTCGCTGAGCCTCGATGTTCTGTCGAGCGTATGCCAGGCGTTGTTCGGCGGTACGGTACTGAACATACGCATCGGCTGTCTCGGCCATGAGCAACACCATTGCCGCGTCATAGTTCTCGATCGACGCGTCGAGGTTCGCCTCGGACGACTCGATCTGCCGTCGGAACCGACCCCAGAAGTCGAGTTCCCAAGCGATGCGTCCGCCAAAGTCATAGCGGTTGATGGCGCGGAACGGGAAGAAGTTGGTCGTCGGGTTGGCGTGGCTGATCTGGTTGCGTTGGTAACCCGCTTCGAGTTGCTGAGTCTGTGGAAAGAAGCCGCCAACCGTCACACCGAGCACCGCTTGCGACTCAAGAATCCGCAGGCCAGCCGTTCGCAGGTCGAGGTTCTGGCGATAGGCATACTGGATGACCCGATCCATCTCGGGATCGTTGAACACATGCCACCAGTGAACCAGATCTGGCTCGCCGGGCCGCACGCGCGAGTCGGCGGCGTCGATCCAGGTGTCGGAAACCGCTGCGACCGGTTTCTTGTAGTTGGGACCGACCTTCCAGCCGTTCTGGCGATACTCACGCCACGACGTGTTGCAGCCAACCATAAGCAACGTCAGCGCCACGATCGTGCATCGCCCCAGCCAGGCGAAGGATAACAGCGATTGTGACGGTCGAGCGGTCCAATTCATCGGTATCACCGTTGAAAACGAAGAAGGCACTTCCTTCGCATTCATCGGGATATCACGATCGAGTCCTTCATTCGGTCTCGCAGAAACTAGCAGTAGCACCACTACAAGCGGGACGACCGCTACAGGTTGCCATGCTGGCAGCGATAGAAGCCGTAGTCGCAGGGGGCCTGCGCCTCACGTGAAGCAGGTGTTTTTAGTTGTGGGGCGCCTGTGGTAGGTCCAATCAACGCGGTGCACCGGGGCCTACTGCTCAGTCGAACGATCATCTCGGCTCACTGCACGCCAAGAGTCAGGCGTTGCGGCAGGATCTCGACCTCGACCGGCAGTTCACCGCCGGGATCGCCATCGAGTTGATAAAGCACACGCTCGTCGCATTCGAGCCGCACGCGTTGCACGGGGCGGATGTCGTGACTGGGCAACCTTCGTTGCACGCCCAACTGCGTGGCGAACAGATAGCCGATCGTGCTAAGCAATGACCCGCGTGAAAACGTGCACAGATCGAGTAAGCCGTCATGGGTGCTAGCCCGCGGCGCGAGCGTCACGCCCCAACCGTAACGTGGCAGATTGCAAACAAACACCCACCGCGCCGTGCGGCTCGCCATCGCAGCGGCTCGATCATCCACACCGCTCACTCGAATCGCCGGATAGCGATAGTTCCACAACGCCCGCCACGACGGTCCCAAAAAGCTCCAATAACTGTGCTGACCAGCCTGGGCCGCGCGATGGGCGTGAACATCTTGCACCACTCGCGCATCGAGCCCGCAACTGAGCATGGCGATAAACAAGCGACCGTTCGCTCGGCCGACATCCATTTGCAATGTCCTGCCATTCTCCACGATGTTCAACAGTTGCCGTGCGTCGCGTGCCAGCCGGAAGTGCTTCGCAAGTAGGTTGGCCGTCCCGCCGGCGAGCAAGGTGATCGGCACGCCGGGCTCGGTGCGGTTCACCAACTCGGCGAGCGTACCGTCACCGCCGACACCCACGAGCATCTTCAACTCGTGGTTCGCGTGCAATCGATCGGCCTCGGTCGTCATCCGCGGCAAATCTTGATCGACGACCACGTTCCAGCCCGCGTGCCGTGCCAGTTCTTGGAACCGTGCGACCTCTTGCTTGACCCGCAGGCAACCCGTGCGGGGATTGACCAGCACCGCAATCGTGCGAGCCCCAGCGGATGGCGCACTGCCCATGTTCGGTTCCTCAGTCGCAAGCCAGTCGGCGAGCTCAAATACCCATACGGCTCAACACATCGGCCACGTTGCCAATCGTCTCGGCCAGCACGGGATGCGAGTGTTCAAAATCCTCAGCCGCCTGCGCGACCCGGCCTGCTAACGTAGGTGCCGCGTTGTGTGTCGGCTTCGTCGTCGAACTCGCCGTGGTCTGTAGCTGCTGGACCTCGTCGAGCAACCCCAGCAACGACGCGCGGAGATCAGCGTCGATGCCAGCCTCGGAGTGCAATCGTTGACGCAAGCGTTCGAGACGCTCGTGGAGTTCATTGGCAGCAGGGGACATGACGGGCTTTCTCCCACAAATTTCGGTAGCGATCGCAATCGCCATTCACCACAGCTCACTCTTCGTATTCTCAGGTCGAATCAAAGTGCTGGGAATACCAAATCAGCGACTTACGTCGGCTTTGCGCGGCTGACGTCCCACATCGCCCGACTCGCAACTCACTCACAGCCATTGCACCGCGAGCATTTTTCACGAAGATACGGACTTTACGTCCGCTAACTGTCCCCGCACGCAGAGTCCGATTTATGAACGACGTTCAACTCGCCGGTCAGATGAACCAAATGATCTCGGGCTACTGGACCTCGCAGGCCGTGTATGCCGCGGCGAAGCTGGGGCTTGCCGATCTGGTCGCAACGGGTCCACGGTCAATCGACGATCTGGCGGCTGCCACCGGTGCAGTACCGGACCGGTTGTTTCGCATGCTCCGCGCGCTCGCCAGTGTCGGGGTCTTCACGGAAACCGCTCCGCGCATTTTTGGCCTCACGCCGCTCGCCGAGTTGCTCCGCTCCGACGCTCCGCAATCACAGCGCTCGCTCGCCATCATGATGGGCGAAGAACACTATTTCGTTTGGGGACAACTGCTCGACATGGTACGTAGTGAAGAGAACGCCTTTGAAAAGCTGCACGGTCTGCCGATCTTTGACTTTCTCGGCAAGCATCCCGAGAAGGGGCGCGTGTTCGATGAAGCGATGACCGGCATCCATGGTCGCGAAACGGCTGCCGTGATCGCCGCGTATGACTTCTCGGACATCGGCATGTTGGCCGACGTGGGCGGTGGCAACGGCTCGAAGATCACGGCCATTCTGCAACATTTCCCCAAGTTGCGCGGCATGCTGTTCGATCTGCCGCATGTCGTCGATCGGGCCGAGCCACGCTTGCGCGATGCAGGTGTGCTCGATCGGTGTCAGTTGCAGCGTGGCAATTTCTTCGAGAGCGTGCCTGCCGGCGCGGATGCGTATCTGATGCGGCACATCATTCACGATTGGAACGACGAACAATCGCTCACCATCCTTCGCAACTGTCAAAGGGCGATGCAACCCGGTCAACGCTTGCTGCTCGTCGAAAGTGTCATCCCGCCCGGCAACGGCGCGTTTCATACCAAGTTCCTGGATCTGACGATGATGCTCATTCCCGGCGGCCGTGAACGCACCGAGGAAGAGTATCGCCAACTCTACGATCAAGCCGGGTTCGAGCTGCGTCGGATTGTGCCGACCTCGACCGAGATTAGCATCATCGAAGGAGTCCGCCGATGAATCGCCGCGTGTATCTACTACTACTGTCAATTGTGCTGGCGCTCGGCGTGGCCCGTTCGCTACATGCCGACGACAAACTGCCGTTGCCGCGGATGGGCATGAATCTCGCGGGCATTGTCGATTGGACGCGCGAGTGGCCGTTGGTCGATGTCTTCAAGCCGTCCCGCAGTTGGCGCGAAATCGGCCCCGGGCCCTTTGAGTACACCGCGGAGGGTTATCCGAAACTCAAGCCCGGCCAGTCGGTCGAGACGCTGATGTGTCGCGAGGTCGACGGACACTATCCCGGCGGAGTGTATGTCTGCACGTATGAGGGTCGTGGCCAGGTCGAGATTCGCCGTTGGGATATACGTCGCGTGATCCGTGAATCGCCGGGCCGCATCGAGTTTGAAGTCGCTCCCGACAATGGCGGCATTCTGCTCGAGATCAAGGCGAGCGATCCGGCCGATCCGGTGCGGAACATTCACGTCTGGATGCCCGGCTTCGCGGATGGCAATGCGACATTTCATCCGTTGTTTCTCGAACGACTCAAGCCCTTCGGCGTGTTGCGGTTCATGGATTGGCAGCACACGAACAACAATCCCCAACGTCTTTGGTCGGAGCGGCCGAAGTTGAGCGATGCCTGTTACTCGACCAAAGCCGGTGCGCCGATCGAGTTGCTGATCGACCTAGCCAACACGCTTGATGTCGACGCGTGGTTTTGCATGCCGCACGAGGCGGACGACGAGTTCGTGCGTGAGTTTGCCCGGCTCGCAAAGACGCGGTTGAATGCCAAACGCGGGGTGTTTGTGGAGTACTCCAACGAAGTCTGGAACGGCCAATTCGCACAGGCGAAATTCGCTGCCGAACAGGGGCAAAAGCTCGGCTTGGGTAAAACTCCGTTCGAGGCGCAGTTGCGGTTCTACTCGAAGCGTTCAGTCGAGATTTTTCGCATTTGGGAAGCTGAGTTCGGCCGCGAGCGACTGGTGCGAGTCATGGCTTCGCAGTCCGCCAATCCCTGGGTGAGCGAGCAAGTGCTGACTTGGCAGAACGCCCATCAACACTGCGACGCACTCGCCATCGCGCCATACTTTGGGCACTCATTCGGCAATCCCGACACCGCCGCGGCCACGATTGCCGCAGGCGTCGACAAGTTGCTGGACGCGCTCGAACAAGAAGTCGACACCAAGAATCGCGACATGTTAGTCAAGCAACATGAGTTGGCCACGCGTTTTAAGCTGCCGTTGATCACCTATGAAGGGGGCCAGCATTTGGCCGGATTCCGCGGTGGCGAGAACAACGACGAACTGACCAAGCTGTTGATCGCCGCCAATCGCCATCCGCGCATGGAGACGATCTACCGCAAGCACTTGCAAAACTGGTACGCGATCAGCGGCAGCACGTTTGTCGTATTCAGCAACGTGGGCCGACCGAGCAAATGGGGCTCGTGGGGCATGCTCGAATATCAAGACCAACCCGCGGCCGAGGCACCCAAGTACCGAGCCATTATCGAAGCCGCTCGTTGAGCAACACGCTTTACACGGCCACAAAAAGAGTATCCATCACGCTCCGCGTGATGTGCGCTTGAACAGACTGAGCCCGATTGGCTCTCGACCTGGGCTCATCAAACAAATCAAACACCATCACGCAGAGCGTGATCGATACTCTTCTTGTCGGAAGCTCTAAATCTCAACCTCATTGACCGTCGACCGCAGGTGAATCGTCTTCTTTTGCAAATTGTGCTCGGAGGTGAGGTAGCGCACGGTTCCACTGCGCGAGCGCATCAACACGGAATTGGTCACGGCCGTCGAGCCATGCACCGCGACGCCTTTGAGCAACGGACTGTCGCTGATGCCTGTGGCGGCGAAGAGAATGTCGTTGCCACGGGCCAAATCGCGCGAACGATACACGGTTTCGAGCCGATCGCCCCAACCGGTCTCGATGAGCGATTGTCGCTCGGCTTCGTCGCGCGGCCAAATCTGCGCCTGCATGCCACCCCCCAAGCAACGCAGCGCCGCGGCGGCTAACACCGCCTCGGGCGCGCCGCCAATCCCTGCGTACAGGTCGACATTCGAACGATTCAGTGCAGGGGCGAGGGCGGCAGCGATGTCGCCATCGGCAATCATCCGCAGCGACGCACCGACGCGGCGCACTTCATCGATGTACGGCTGATTCCGCGGCCGATCGAGGATCATCACCACTACGTCACGTGGCTTCTTGCCCAAGATCTCGGCTGTGAGATGAATCACTTGCGACAGCGGAGCCTGCACGCTGATCGGGAGCTTTGGATCATTGATCCACGCCTTGCGCACCTCGGGCGGATAGGCGAGTTTCTTCATGTAAAAGGCCGGGATGTCCTGCAAGCCGGGCTCGCCATCGTCGCCGGGGATCGCCGCCGCGATGCAACTGATCGAGTTGGGCATCCCTTTGCTGCAATTGGTCGTACCGTCGACGGGGTCGAGCGCGATGTCGAACCGCGTCGAGCCGGCCCGCCACATGCCAAGTCGTTCCCCTTTGAAGATGCCGGGAGCTTCGTCCTTGATCCCCTCGCCGATCACAACCTCGCCGCTGATATCGGTGATGTCGAACATCCCACGAATGGCGTCGCACGCGGCGGCGTCGGCTGACTCCTTGTCACCTTTACCGATCCACTGCATGCAGTTCAGAGCGG
>JAEUIL010000962.1 GCA_016794255.1 Planctomycetaceae bacterium
CGGTGAACGACGCTCCGGTGCAAACCGTGCCGGGCGTGTTAAACCTGAACGAGGACACCCCGACGGCCATCACCGGCATCTCGATCAGCGATGTCGACGCGGCCGGCAACGTGACGGTCACGCTCACAGGCGTCGGCGGCACGCTTGTTGCGGCGACCAATGTGGGTGGCGGCGTCACCAGCGGTCAGATCAGCGGCAATGGCAGCGGTACGGTAACGATCACCGCTCCGCTGGCGAATATCAACACGCTGTTGGCCAATGCGGCGGGAATCACATTCACGCCGACGCTGAACACCTCGGGCGCAGGCAGCGTCACGGTTTCCACCAACGACGGCTCGGCGACCGATACCGATACGATCGTCACCAACGTGGCGGGCGTGAACGACGCGCCGGTCAATACGGTCCCAGGGTCACGCGTCGCCTTGCAAGAAATCCTCAGCAACATCAGCGGATTGTCGATCGCCGATATTGACGCCGGTACCGCGAATGTCCGAGTCACGTTGACCGCCACCAACGGTGTTCTGAACGTGAGCAGCACGGTGGGCAGCGGTTTGACCGCGGGTCAGATCACCAATAATGGCTCGGCCACCGTCACGATCACGGCCCCACTGACCACGATCAACACCACGCTCGCGAACGTCTCGGGTTTGCGTTATCTAGGCGACCTCGGCTTCAACGGCACGGCGTTCCTCACGGTCACGACCAACGATCTGGGCAACTCGCCTGCCCCAAGCTTGACCGATACCGACACGGTGACGATCGACGTGCAGGCGTCGAATGCCGCGCCGGTGCTCAACAACTCGGGCGCTCCGACGTTGACCGCAATCCACGAGACCGAGCAGAACAACAGCGGTACGCTGGTTTCTGACCTCATCGCCAGCGCCGGCTTCAATATGATCACCGACGTCGACGCTGGGGCTGTCGAAGGTCTGGCGATCACCGCCGTCGACGATTCCATGGGGCAATGGCAGTACTCGCTCAATGGTTCAGCTGGCCCGTGGTCGGCGATTGGACCGGTCAGCAACAGCTCGGCTCGCTTGCTCGCAGCCGATGCGAACACCAAGATCCGCTTCATTGCCAACATGGCCACGCTGCCGGGTATGGCGAACGTTGGCATCTCGTTCCGAGCGTGGGACCGCTTCACCGGCATCAACGGTGCGCTTGCCAATACCAACGTGAACGGCGGAGCCACGGCCTTCAGCACGGGCACCGAGGACGCCACGATCCTGGTCAACAGTGCTTGGAACGTGTCGGGCACGACAGTCACGGTGACCGGCCTGGCGACCGACGATACCCTCAGCATTGCTCAGAGCGGTGGGAATGTGACCACGACTCTGACCAACGCACTGTACGCTGGGATTAGCAAGACCCATGCTTTGGCGGGCGTGACGACCTTGGTGTTCAATGCTGGCGGCGGTAGCAATGACCGCACGGTGTTCAATGGTGCTGCTGTGGCCGAGACCGTGGCGACGCAGCCCAATGCGATGCAGGTGACCCGTAGCGGTTTGAGCTTCTCGGGCACCTCAAGCGAGTTCAATTACTTCATCGGCGACGCGTCCGACTACGCCACATTCGTGGACTCGCCGGCGAACGATATTTTCAGCGCTCAGGTTGGCTCGACCGTGATGTACAACTCGCCGACGACCTATGTGAATCAAGTCACTGGCCTGAGTAATGTCACGGCCGATGCGACGGGCGGCGGCACCGACTCAGCCATTCTGTTCGACACTACCGGAGATGATACGTTCTACGCACGACCCGGCTTCGCCCAGATGTATCGTGCGGGAACCTTCAACCTGCAAGCCAACGGATTTGAGAAGCAATACGGTCGTTCGACTTCGGGGGGGACTGACACGCAGTTGATCTACGACTCGACCGCCAACGATACCGCGTATCTCCGTACGGACTACTCCTATATCACGTCGGCCAACTACTACTCGCACGGCTTGGGCTTCGACAAGACGTACTTGTTCGGCAACGCGGGTGGCGCAGCGGATACGAACGATCGCGCGTTCATCTACGACTCGGTCGGCAACGATAAGTTGTATATGCTCGCTGCTTATTCGATTTTTGTCGGCGGGGGTGTTACGAATCAGGCTAGTGCGTTCAATTCGGTAACGGCCTCGGGTTCGAGCGGCTTCATGGACACTGACACTGCCTTCATGTACGACTCGGCCGGCAACGACGCACTGACCTCGCGACCCACATCGGTCGAGCTGAGCGGAGCCGGGTTCAAGAATATTGCGAATGTGTATGACATAATCCATGCTTACGGCAACAACGGTG
>JAEUIL010000769.1 GCA_016794255.1 Planctomycetaceae bacterium
CGAGACCGAGCCATTCGGGCAGGCGTGCGGCGTGGCGCGCGAGCATTTCAACCAGCGGATTGCGCCCGGCGTCACCGGCTTCGTCGAGCGCGTCGATGACGATCAGATACCGCTCCCGTCCGCCGCCGATCACGGAGCGGAGCGGGTTGGCCAGCAAGTAGTCGAAAAGTTCGTCCGCATTTTTGCGGTCGAGTTGATCCCCTTTCATCTCCGGCAGAGTCAGCAGCAGCTTGCGGTAGTCGGGCAGGCGAGTGGCGAGTTGAAAAGCGATGCTGCGTATCACGCGCCGGGCGTCGCGATGGTCGGCGTCGTGCCACTGGACGAACTGCGCGGCGATGACGACTTCAGTTCTTCGTAGACCAGTTCCCACACGTCGGACTTCGCCCACCGGTTGAAGCGTTGAAACACGGAATTCCAGAGCCCGAAGCGCTCCGGCAGGTCCCGCCACGGCGCGCCCGAGCGGGCGATCCAAATTACGGCGTTGACGAACAGCCGATTGTCCTCGCCGTGCCCGCCCGGATCGCCGACCCGGCCCGGCAACAGTCGCTCGATTCGATTCCATTCGTCGTCCGAGAGTTCGTAGCGTCGCATCGTGCGGCATCCTTGCCGTAGCGGAAACGAAAGATCGATTCCACATCGGTCTACCCGAAAGCCCGAAGCTTAGGCAAGATGAGTGTCAACACGACCTAGTCGCGCTGGCTGCGGCCGTCGGAATATGCGGATGGTTGTACGCCGTCGCGCGGATGAACCAAGCGAACGCCGAAATCAGACTCTTGGAAGCGATGGACGAGTTGAATGCGACCCGAAATCAGCCGCTCGTTGTCGCCCAGCCTGAATCCGTGCGCGATCTCGCGTTGCCGGTCTCGAAGGATGAAGTTCTCGCGGCGCTCAAGGCCAAGGGCTATGTCGTCGATGTCGCCCCCGCGCCGAACCCGCAGCCGAACGCCAGCTATTACGCCGTCAAAGATACGGCCGCTCGCGTCGTGTTCATCGAACGCCGCGGCAAGCTGCGCGGCATCCCGCTGCCGGGCTGGTTTCCTGGAAGTCCCCGAGACGATTGGGAAAGATAAGCAGCGATGCGTTCCAGCATTGGATCGAGCACTTGAGCAAACCTGAGCCTGGAGCTAAATGCCTTACTCGTTCCCTTGATGCTCCAGCCCGACCGCCTTCTTCGCATATCCGACGAGAAACGTTTCGCAGGGTTCGCGAACTGCAGAAAGCTATCGTCGACTACGTCGAGCACCACAACAACCACGCTCAAGCCTATCTGTGGAAGGCGCTACCCCACGAAATCCTTGCCAAAGTCGCTCGTGCTCGCGCCGTTCTCGATAATGCCCCAACAACCTGAAGCACTACACTAGCTCCAGGCGACACTCAGGAAGCATTGGCAGGCCCTAATGGGACAGGGTCCTCCCCCCGTTTGATGGCCGCCATGCGCTGCTGGATGCCGGAGTTATCCAGTCCAAGTTTCTGCAACATGACCGCGTAGTCCCAAAACGCCTCCATCCATTTGGGATGCTCATCTCCAGTGGACTGCTGGAAGCGCACTAACATTTGCAATAGCTGTCGATGAAGCGGCTCAGCCTCCGCCAGTTGGTTCGTGTTCCGCAGCAACTGCGACAGGTTGTCGAGATTCGCAGCAACAAGCGGATGGTCAGAACCAAAACTTCGTTCGTTAATCCTCAGTGCTTTACGCAATAAGGGCTCGGCCTCTGAAATGCGGTTCGTGTCTCGGAGCAACATCGCTAAGTTATTGAAATCTCGTGCGACGTTTGGGTGGTCTAATCCGAAGATTTGGCAGTCAATCTCCAACGCTCGGCGGAAAACTCGCTCGGACTCGGTCAACTGATTCGTAGTATGGAGTATCGACGCAAGGTTATTGAGGTCGGTAGCGACTTCGGGATGGCTCGGCCCGAAGTTCCGCTCATCGATGGCCAACGCCCGGCGCAGCAATGGTTCTGCCTCTCGCAAACGGTTCGTAGCCCGACATATCCCCGCCAAATTGTTGAGACGGATGGCAACGCTAGGGTGATCCGGCCCAAAGCATTTCTCCTCAATCTCAAGTGCATGGCGGATCAGCGGCTCCGCTTGTTCCGGACGGTTTGTCTGGAGCAACGCCGCAAGGTTGCCAAGGCGGCTGGCAACCGTGGGATGATTCTGGCCAAAATTCCTTTCGTCTATCGTTAACGCCCAACGCACTAACCCCTCAGCCTCGGTCAAATGGTTGGTGGCATGGAGCAGATGTGCCAAGTTAGTAAGGCAAGCGGAGTGATCGGAATGGTCTTCGCCGAATTCTTCTCTCGACTTATCTACTGCCCGACGCATGAGTTTCTCCGCTTCTTTGAAGTTTCCAAGAGACTCAAGCGGGATCGCAACTTCGTTTGCGAGCACACAACCATCAACTCCAGGTCGTTCGATACACTGCCACGCGTACGCCGTCAGTGGGGCCAGTTCCCATCGGTTCTCCTTAAGCACCCAACTCCTCCAGAGAACCTTGGAGCGAGACTGGGCGTGAGAGACTAGCGCCTTGTCGAGGGTATGTCGTGTGTCGCCCAACTGCTTTTCTAACAGTTCCTGCACCAGCCTGTGCATTCGAACGACACGCAAATCGCTGCCCGATTGGAAAAGGCGCAGGCTACGGAGTTCCGTCTCAAATGTCTCCCACATGAGGTCGGCACCAATACCGCGATCCGGGGTGAGATTACTACATTTTTCTGCGGCAACGGTGCGCACCC
Organism: Planctomycetaceae bacterium; assembly: GCA_016794255.1. Classification (GTDB taxonomy): domain Bacteria; phylum Planctomycetota; class Planctomycetia; order Pirellulales; family PNKZ01; genus JAEUIL01. The sequence continues at coordinate 2,736 of JAEUIL010000769.1, forward strand.
ATGGAAGCGCCACTTGATCCGCAGGCAGCAACGCCGCCACTCCCAAGATGTGCATGGCCTCGTCCCAGAGTGTCTCGAATGTGACGGCGAGGGTGCGTTCGAGGAGTTTCTCCTTGTGGCGCACTGCTATTTCAGTAGCGGCAGCGGAGGCTTCGCTTTCCGCGAGTAGTTCGCGAGCGAGGCGTTCAGTGTAGGCATTGATTGCGCTGGGGGCGGGGTGTTTACCAAGATAGATGGCCGCAGTCTCCACTGCGAGCGTGAACCCGTCGAGCAGCTTTACGAGTTTGCGTGCGGCGGGTTCGTCGTCGGAGCTGGCGAAGCGCGCGTCAGGTTGATGCGCCCTGATTAGCGCAAGCGCGTCCTCAGGGGGAAGTTCGTCCACGGCCACGAAAGTGTGGTCGTGCGGTGAGCCGGCGAGTTGCGCCGGACCGAGGCGCGTAGTGGCGAGGAGATGGATGTGGCCCTGGGGCGGCAGACGCATGAGCACGTCAGGACCGAGCAATTGAGCGTGAGTGACGTTATCGAGCAAGAGCAGCGAGCGGTCGTGGCGGCGGAGTTCCGCCAAGATGCGCTCACCGGCCCGGTGCGCATCTTTCTTCTCGTCTTCGGTGAACTCGATATCCAGTGGCTCGGCGAGTTGGCGAAGAACGAGGTCGAAATTATCTAAGCCTTCACAGCGTGCGAGCCAGCGTCCGCCGGGGTAGTCCCACGCGAAGGCGTGCGCGTAGGCGAGAGCCAATTCGGTCTTGCCCATGCCGCCGAGTCCATGCACAGCAGTGGCACCTGCAGACTGCGTCTCGTGGCCGACAACTCCTACGCTACCTCGCTCGTTGAGCGCTTCGCGCAACAGAGTGAGTTCACGGACACGGCCAACAAACTGTGGGTTGTGCCGGTAGAGGTTGGTCGGTGACTGCTGAGCGCGGTCAGCGCGCTTCAGTCGCTCGGCCATCTGCTCTTTCAACGCTTCCAGCCGCCGGGCAACTTCGACATCTTCGAGGGCACGTTTGCCGGCGTCATGCCACGGAACGATTTTGACAGGCTTTTGCGATGCGAGGTCGCACCATTGGCGTTTGCGCATTTCGTCAACGGCGGCAGCAATACTCTGTTCAACACCGGAGCCGTCGAGGCCGGGCAGTTCGATGAAATAGACTGGCGCGACGCCTTCACCGAGGCATTGGCGCATCGCTTCGTAGCGGACGTATTCTTCCCATTCGCGCCGACAATAGGCGCTGGCGAAATAGTTCGGCGATAGCACGGCGAGAAACAAACGCGATTCGCGGAGTCCTTGAGCGATACGCTTTTCCCAGTCAGCCATGCTCGGGATGTCGTGTTCGTCGAAGAAGACGGTCAGATTGCGTCCGGCAAATTTCTGAAAGTTCGCTGAAATTGCGTCGTGAAGCTCTCGGACTTGGCCACGAGCATTGTCCCGGTGTGCGTAGGATATGAAAAGGTCGAATGGCATGGGGTCTCCTCAGTTGTTTCCAATCATTGCTGCGAAACTGCTCTCCGCTGCCCCGCGTTTGGCATCGTCGATGTCGGCGTAGTTAAAATCGGACTGGGTGTCGAGCGGGACGCGATTCAATGCCTGCAACGGAGTTTTGACATCGAACTCCGGAGGACTGGTGACGACGATACCCAGCCAGTCGGGCAGACGTTCGGCATTCCTGGCAAGCATCACCGGCGGCTACACCTCCTGCTCGCTTTCGACGAGGATGGTCTGGATGTTGCCGCCTTTCACACCGATCGCGATGGCAATCTCATCGCGACAGACGCCGGGATCGCGCGTCGAGTGTTTCGATAAGAACGATACGACGCGGTGGCTGCCGACGATGCCGTCGGTGATGGCCAGCCGCCAGTCGTCCTCCGGCACGATACCCCGGTCTTGATCTCCCTCTTGTCGAACCAGACGTCGTGCCCACGATTCTCCAAGTCGGCCTTGATGCGGCGGACGAGTTCTTCGTTAGCGTCGTGCCCATAGCTGAGAAAGATGCGCAGCGGCACGAAGGGCTTAACCAACGGAACCTGCCCATGCTGCGGACAAATCCAGAACTGGCCAACCTGGGTCAGCGGCTCATTACACTTGGGACAGCGAGTAGGTTGGTTCGTCATGGCACGCTGGTTCAGCTTAACAGACAGCTATATCCGGGACGTTTTCGTATATCCGCCGGCCTCGATAATTTCAACTTCTTCGGCAACTGACCGATCTCGTAGCAACGTGCCTCGCACGATCGCCCAGAACGGTTGGCATGTGTCTCGTAGCGAGACGCCCGCCTTCTTGAGGTGACGTTCCAGTGAAGCGATCAAGTCTTGACGGACCACCGCCATGCAGGCGGCATGCGTTCCGATGCTGTGCCGGCCGGCCACGATCAAGACGATGTGCTGCGCGTCGTGCGGATGCGGTGCGCGGATGATGAGTCCATAGTCGCTGACTGGGCATTCTTGCCGCTCGTCGATCGGTGCATGCAGACGATCGTTCAGATGCGCTTTTCCAGTGATTACGACGCGATCATCCGCGCCGGAGCCGATTTTGGGCATCTCCCATGAGGGTGACAAACCGCGCTGAATCAATGGAAGGAAATACGCGGTGGCGTCGTTGACCTTCGGCGAGCCGATGCAGAAGAAGTTTGCTGAATTCGCAAGTATCCCGGGGGCCAGATATTTCGCGTGCAGCATTTCGGGGAGCAGGCGTGTTCCAAACAGATTTCCGTATGCCGTGAGAATGCCTGTGACTCCCAGCAAATCGCCGAAGGTGTGCCGTTCGTGAGGGTGCCAAAAGTGTTTGGAGTCGGCGGCGGGAACTCGCGGCGCAGCAATCAGGTAAGCAGGGAACGGGCGCGGTCCGGTCAACATGCGTCGCTGTTCCGGCAAGGGAGAACGCAGTTGCTGATTGATACACTCGATGAGTTGCTCGCTAAATCGCGAGTCGTCTGATGGAACACCTCGATAACGTAGCGATTCTTTTCCGACCAAATCCGTTGGCGGCTCGCTGCCTTCGCGCAAAATGAGAATCGGCCGTCTGTCGTGGGCCGTGGCATAGCCGTATTCATAGTAAACGTTTGGGCTGTGTTCGGAAACGTCGGCGATAACCACGCTGGCGCCGAGAATCATTTCGTGGACCTTGCCCAACAAGTCTCGGCCCGGTTCAGGTTGACGGTCGGCGCGTACGCAGCGCAAAGACGTTTGTGACTCGATGAGCCCGCGAAGCTGCTCGTAAATCGGATCGTAACAAGGCATGTACGACATGATGACAAAGCAATACTCGCGCGATTCCGAGCCGTGCGTTGTGTCATGGTGTTCGTTCATTGTTAGCAATCCCTCAGTCGACGAACCGGCCAAGAATGGCTCCGGGATATTCGTCCTAATTAGGATTTTGTGGCATCCACGCTGACTCGCAGCACCGCATATCCCGCTTCCGCCAGAATCTTGGGGATCCCGCGAACCAAGTCGCGATCGATCTGCTTGATCTTGTCGTCGAGTTGGCTCCAAGGGACGAGGTACTCGTTCAAGAGCGGCTGTGCGTCGGTCGGTGTTCCCAAGCGAAAGCCAGCGGCCAGTTGCGCCGTCATCCAAAGCTCGTGCTCGTATTCGGCCAGCGACTCCAAGTCGTCGCCGGGAAACTTGATCGCCGGCTCGTTACTTCGCGACGGCATCATCACGTAGCCGGCTCGTGCGAGCTTCTTGGGGATGTTGCGAACCGTTGTGCGATTCGATTCCTTATATTCCTCAGGCAAGTCCGCGTATTCGATCAACAGCGGGTGGGTCTTGTTCTGCTCACTCTTGACGGAGCCGTACTTCCAGCCGTCTCGTTCCTTGCCTGCCCGATAAACTTTGTGGGCCGCCTCGGCAAGACGCTCCAGCAATTCGCCGGATAACTCGATCGCCTGTACGTGCGACAAAAACTCCAGACCGGAGACGTGCAAATCAAGCTGGGCTTCCGGCGGCAGGCTGGAGCGCTGGAACGTCGTGTGGCCTGCCAGCGAACTCATGCTGATGATCGACTCGATGGAGCGCACGCCGTGCTTGTATTCGCTGATTCGCAACAGAGCGCGTAGCACGCCGCCGTCGATGCTCAGCCGCTTTTGCCCGTTCTGTTCGTGGATCAGGTTGGGCGTGTTCCGTTCGAGAATCGAACGCAACAAGATGGCACGACGAATGATGTAGTATGGATCACCGGAAGGGTCGGTCGCTTGTCGATTCGGCCCCAAGACGTTGAGGAATCCTTTGAGCCGGCTGACGAAGTCGGGAACCTTGGCAGACTTGAACTCATCGGACTCCAGATCCTTGCCGAATTCCGACATCTGACGGCTGGTGCCGCCTGCAAAAACGAAGATGCACTTGCCGATCGGGTGCGTGACTTCCCCCTGTTGGAAGCTGCCGTCCTGCATCGGCGCAAGAAAATACCGCAGCCAGCCGAGCGGAGCGCCGTCGAAGGCCGTATCGAATTCGTCCCAAAACACCAGCGGCAGCTTCCCCTGCAAGGCGATGTCGCGCACTTGGTGCAGCGCGGCAAGCAACTCTTCGGCCCGTCCAAACTGCGAGAGGTTGAAGGTCTTGACCTCGACCAGTCCGGGACGCAACGACTTGGCTACCTGCTCGACACCGAACGACTTACCGGAACCCGGCGGCCCAAAGACGGCGATCGACAACGGACGTTTTTGCGGTTGGTCGCAGTATTCGCCGAGCAGGTTCTGAATGCTGTGCAAAGCCTCGATCTCACGACGATCGACCGTCTGCAAACCGCCGAAGCGCCCGATCGGCACGTCGCGAATCGTTGCCTTGAGCCCGTCGAGGACGATCTTCTCCGCCGTACTCTCTAAGAGCATCCGATAGTGGTCCTCCAGAATCGTCCAGAAACGGGCTGCCGCGGGGGCGGCGGTCGTCGTAGTGGGAACGTGAAGCGACTTAACCGGGTCTTGTATCGCGGCAATCGCCCACGGCTTGGCATCGGTCGCCAGTTCTTCCGCAATCGTTTGGAGCGGAAACGCCACGTCGACTTGAGTCGTACCGGCCGCGTAGGCGCCATACCCTTCGCTAAACAGCCGACGCTGGGCGGCCAAGCCCGATTGAATGCCGGCGTGGAAATCGGGCTCCGTGGGCTTCAGCAGCAGTTGCCGTACGATCCCGGCGGTCAGCGCGACCGTGTTACCGATCACCTTACCGGGCCGGTCGCCCTCCCAGCCCCCTTCGCAAACATCCGGATCGAACAACAACTCGGCCTTCCATCCGCCGAGTTGGTCTTTCTTCTCGCCTCGGTTTGGCGTCAAGAGAAAAGCTCCAGCCGCATCGAACGACACCACGGTTGCCGCGCAGCGAGCGGCACCGTTGACGCGGGGATTGTGAATCAATTCCCAAAACAAATCCTGCGCCGTGCGCTCCCAGGAGATTTGCCGACTGATCTGCACCTCGCTGCGTCGCAGGTCGCCGACGGTCATCACGGTGATCAAGCGATCGGCGCAGTTCTGAATCAAATGGTCCCATAGCGGCCCTTGAGCGACCGGCCGCGCGATCTTGAGAATGATCCAGGGGCGAGCCTCGGGGGCGAGCAAGGCCCGCGGCCAGGCACTCCGTTGTTGGCGAAAACCGAGGGCCGCGTCGTCCAGCACGACGATATCGGCTCGGTCCGGTTCATTCTCGACGCGCTGCATTGCGACATCGCCGCCGTTGCGCGCAACACGGTCCACGCCCAGAAACTGCGTCACTCGCCAGACGAGTTTCGGCTTGCCATCAGGAAGTTTGTCGCCCGAGGCCACCGGCGAGTACATCGCATACGCATGATTGAACCGAGCATCGGTCGGAGTTAGATCGGTGCGCGGCACGGCGACGGATTGTACGACCGCATCCGCCTGACCGCGCTGCCGCATGGCCGCCGCCAAGGCGTCAATCAAGTCGGCCATCAGCGCGGCACCGCCGCGCTGCCAACAGGCACGGGTGAGATCGTCTGCCGCCCAGGCGGCGCTGTTGCCCGGTAGATTCTGGATGTGTGCCAGGTTCCAGTCGATCGTCACGTCACCGGTGACGACGACGTTCGAGGTTTGTTTCGGCGGTTGATTCATGCGGGTAAACCTTTGCGAGTGAATGAACGACGCAATCCGCGGCCGCAAAGCGCCTCCAGAGAAAAGCGCCAAAGGCTCGTGTGGCCAGGGAACGGCCGACTTCTAGCCGATAGTCATTTAGAGTGGTAAGTTTATTGCCGTTGATTGTTCGGCACGCGCGAGGCGATTGCAAGCCTCGGAGACTGGCCTTTCGCGTGAAGTGCGACCGCAAGCCCCGGCCCCGTTCGCCGGGCGTCTCGCACCGCCCTGACGACCAACGCTCGGCTATTCCGCGTATCGCAAGGGAAGTTATCCCGTGAACGACGCCGCGAACTCTCCACAGTACCCGGTCAAGAATCCACTCGATGGCACATTCCTATGAACAGCACGAGAAAAAATCTGTCATTTCGGGTTTTCGTCAGCTCGACGTTTTCCGATTTCGTTCTTGAGCGGAATGCGCTGCACGAAAGAGTTTTTCCATCACTGGTCAAATATTGCCAGCAGCGAGGCGCGACCTTTCAGGCTGTCGACCTTCGCTGGGGTGTGGCCAGAGAGGCCGCTCTCGATCAGCAGACGATGAAAATATGCCTTGATGAGCTAAGGAACTGTCAACGATCCTCCCCAAAGCCCAACTTCATCATCCTGCTCGGCGACCGTTATGGATGGATTCCGCTTCCGCGCCAAATTGAGTCAACGGAGTATGCCTCGTTGGTCAATACCCTCGAGGCGCACGAGATAGAAGAGTTGAATCAATGGTATCGCCGGGACGAGAACGCCGTTCCTGAATCGCACATTTTGCTTCCTCGAGCGGGGAGATTTGCCAACCACGATACGTGGCTCACCGCGGAGAGGCGTCTTTCCGAGCTCCTAGCGAAGGCGGTCGAGAGGCACTATACGCAAAGTGATCCTGCTAAACCGGACTATGATCCAGCGCGCGACAAGTACTTTCTGTCAGCGACCCACCAAGAAATCATTTGTGGTGCAATCGATCCGGAACAAGCTCGGAATGCGACCAGCCACGTGTTTTGCGGCTTCCGAACGATTTCTGGATTACCGGAGAATGATTCGGTGGTGAGCTTCCA
>JAEUIL010000795.1 GCA_016794255.1 Planctomycetaceae bacterium
CCTCGTGTCCCGAATGGATTGAAAACAGAGACTACCAGGAACCGACCGAGACGCCGAGCGATTTCCCCCTGCCAACCACCGCCCGATCAACCGACTGGTTTCGAGACGTCAAAACCCATCAACGCGCCGACCGGCTCGGTATTTCGTCCCGGCCCCAAAGTCAGTGGGCCCCGCATCGCGAAGTCATTCTGATCAAACTCGCCGCCGGGCTCAGCTATCGGCGCATCTGGCAAGACCTGAGCGAGTCGGGCATCACACTGCACTACGACGTTACTGTCGACGGCTAATGCGGCGACGGCCGTTGCCCGTGCGGCGGATGAAATGCTCGGCCAGCGATGAAGCTCAGGTCGACTTCGGCACCGGCGCGCCGATCGTGTCGGCCGACGGCAAGCGGCGGAAGACGAACGTGTTTCGCATCGTTCTCGCGTACAGTCGCAAGGACTATAGCGAGGCGACCTACACGCAGACGACCGACGATTTTCTACGGGCGCTCGAAAACGCTTTCCGTCACTTCGGCGGCGTGCCGAAGACATTGGTGATCGACAATCTCAAAGCAGCCGTCAGTCACCCCGACCACCGCTACGCGGCGGTGCCCGGTTCGATCCCGAGATTGTGCCGAAGGTGCAAGCGTTCTGCGAGCATTATGGCACGGTCATCTTGCCGACCAAACCGTACACGCCCGAGCACAAGGGTAAGGTCGAAGCGGGCGTCAAGTACGTGAAGCACAACGGCCTCAAGGGGCGCACGTTCACGACACTGGCCGAACAACAGCACTTGCAGCAGTGGGAGTCGAGCGTGGCTGATCGTCGGATCCACGGCACGACCAAGCAGCAAGTGGCCAAGGTGTTTGAAACGAGCGAACGGCCCGCGCTGCTCCCGTTGCCGCTCGAATCGTTTAGCAACTTTCACGAGGCGCAGCGCAAGGTCAATCGCGATGGCCATGTTGAGGTGGCCAAGGCGTATTACTCGGCGTCGCCAGAGTATCTCGATCGCACTGTCCCCGACGAGCATCACATCATCCGCCCGCTCGACGACTATGCCCGGGTGGTGACGGCGGCGATCCAGCGCCAAGACCGTCGCTCATCCCTGAGCGAAAGTTTTACGAGGCATGACTCGGGCGTGTGAAAGCGGCGCAGTTCCGCGAGGTGAAGGCGCTCGACGAGTTCGACTGGTCGTTCAATCCGTCGATCCCACGCAAGCAGGCCTTCGATCTGGCCACGTGCCGCTTCGTGCGTGAAGCGCGCGATGCGTTGCTGTAGGGCCCGCCCGGCACAGGCAAGTCGTTCTTGGCCCAAGCGATCGGCTATCTGGCGATTAAGCAGGGCTTCGTGGTCTTGTATCGCTCGATCTTCGACGTCGTCCGCGACTTCTTGCACGACGAAGTGCTCGACGGTCAGGACAAGCTGTTGGCCAAGTATCTCAAGTCGGACTTGTTGATCGTCGACGACATGGGCATGAAGCAGGTGCCGCGTCGCAGCGGCGAGGTGCTGTTCGAGATCATCATGCGGCGTTACGAAACCCGCAGCACGATCATGACCAGCAACAGACCGCTAGAAGATTGGGGCAAAATGATCGGCGACGTGCCGAGCGCCACAGCCATTCTCGATCGCTTTTTGCATCACGCGACGATCTTGCAGATCACCGGCAAGAGTTATCGTCTGCGAAATCAGTCATCTCCGTCGCCGGAACCGACCGATACGGAGTCAAAACCCACCAACGCGCCGACCAGCTCGAACCCGCGAAAGAATCAGAAAACAACCTCAGACGAGCCAATCGGCGTAGCCGGATAGGATACTACTCCACCCTGTTTGGTCACGGAATCGCCAAAGCTGCGAGGAGTTTCTTGCTCCTGACAAACTGCGTTTTCGCCGAAAACGTACTCTTAGACCCAAGTCCCTTTGAACTTGAGTTGATACGTCAAAGGGTTGGTGGTCGAAATGTTCTTGCGATTCGCGCCGCCGAGCGAGCCGTTGGCGTTGACGGTATCGAAGCCGATGGCTCTAGCGGTGCGGCCGTTGGCGTAGATCAGCTCGGCCGTGCCGGCGAACGCGTTCAGCGTATCGTTGCCCGCGGAGTCTTGCAGTGTAGCGGTGTCGGTGCCTGTGCCGGCGTTGACAATCACCGTGCGGAAACCCGTGGCTTGCTGCAATGTTGTCGGAGTAACTAGCACCGAGTAGTTGTTGATCGAGCTCAGCTTGTCATTGCCGCTACTACCGTTGAGCGTAGCGGTGTCGAAACCGCCGAAGTAGTTGAAAGCGTAGACCCGGTCGTAGCCATTGGCGATGTTAGTGAACACGCCCGAGCGGGTGTAGCGGAAACTCGTGTCGCTAGCAGTGAACGTGTCGACGCCGGGCGAGTCGTACATCACAGCGATGTCGAGCCCGCCGTTGCCAGCGACCGTGAGCGTTTTGAAACTGTCGAAGTACTGCACGGTGGTGGAGGTGTTGACGAACACATAATTCCACAGCGCCGTCATAGTCTCGTCACTCGCCGACCCGCTGTAGGTGGCGGTGTCATTGCCCCCCATGCCGTAGGCGTAGACCCGCTTGAAGTTGTTACCCAGCAAGAGTTGCGAGCCCACCAGCATCAGGGCTTGTGTCGGTGTGGAGACATACGCTTGGACACCCGTGTCACCGTAGATGAACAAGTTGTCGTCGTTGCCTGCGGCATTGACCGTGTGGTTGCCGAAGGCGATCGCTTGATTGCTGAAACCACCCCCTTGCAAGATGCCATAAACTGGCAGGAGATACGCGGTGTTGACGACACCCGGGTCGTTATAGGTCACTTGATCGCTTGCGCCGCCGTTGAGCACGGTGGTCTCGACATTGGCGTAACTGATCGCGTAGTTGCTCGATGTAATCGAACCACCCAGGCCATTGAGTAAGGCCGTATCGTCCAAGGAACTGAGTGTTGCATTGAGCGAGTCGTTACCGCCAAGCGTGTCGATATTGATCGTCGCCGGAGCGAACGTTTGGTTCGCACCATTGATCGTGACCGTCACGCTGGGCGCGATTCCGTATTGCATCGATACGACATCGTTACCCGCCGTCCCGAACACGTTTAGCACATTGCCAATCAGTTGAAATGGATCACTATTGTCGTCGGTGATCGTGACAGTCACCGACTGAGTGCCGTTCTCCGTGCCATTGATGACTTCCGTTACATCGACAATGATCGACTCGCTCCCCTCGAATAGCAAATCGTCGAGCGCCGTCAAGAAAACCGTGCCGCTGATTTGGCCGGCGAGAACGGTAATCGTGTTTGAGCCTGCTGAGTAGTCTGTGTTCTTCGTGGCAGTGCCGCTGAATCCGAGTGTGACGGTTACGGTTTGTGTTGCGACCGACGACAGTGCTGCCACGACTCTAGCAACGCCGCCGTTCTCGGCGAGTGGACTTGACTGCAACGACAACGTCAGTTGCGGAGCGGCGTCGTTGTCGACGATCGTGATCGTCTGAGCGGTCGTGGCCCCGAGCGTGGCGTTGGTCGGCGTCCCCAGCGTGACAGTCAGGTTCTCGCTCCCTTCGGCCACCGCATCATCGACGACCGTCAGCGTGATGGCGGCGCTGGTCTGGCCCGCCGGGATGGTCAGCGGACTGGCGGTGAGCGTGTAATCGCTGCCGCTACTGGCGCTACCGCCGAGCGTGAACGGCACGCTCACGCTCAAGCCCGAGACGGCCGACTGGGTCACCAGCAGCGTGACGCTCCCGACATTCTCGTTCACGTTCTGTCTGGCGAGCCTGAACTGCACGGTCGGAGCGGCGTCGTTGTCGACGATCGTGATCGTCTGAGCGGTCGTGGCCCCGAGCGTGGCGTTGGTCGGCGTCCCCAGCGTGACGGTCAGATTCTCGTCAAGTTCATCGAGCAGATCATCGACGACCGTCAGCGTGATGGCGGCACTCGTCTGGCCTGCCGGGATTGTGAGCGGACTGGCGGTGAGCGTGTAATCGCTGCCGCTACTGGCGCTACCGCCGAGCGTGAACGGCACGCTCACGCTCAAGCCCGAGACGGCCGACTGGGTCACGAGCAGCGTGACGCTCCCGACATTCTCGTTCACGCTCTGACTGGCTAGACTGAACTGCACGGTCGGAGCGGCGTCGTTGTCGACGATCGTGATCGTCTGAGCGGTCGTGGCCCCGAGCGTGGCGTTGGTCGGCGTCCCCAGCGTGACGGTCAGATTCTCG